>WRHI01000037.1 GCA_009783315.1 Peptococcaceae bacterium | reverse complement strand
TGGCTATACCGGAGGGGTCCCACCCGTTCCCATCCCGAACACGGTAGTTAAGACCTCCAGGGCCGACGATACTTAGCGGGAAAATAGGTCGCTGCCAGATACGAGAAAAGAGGCTGTCGCACTCGGTGCGACAGCCTCTTTTCGAAATAACAAGCTGTTCGTGACACAAACAGCTTGAGGCGGCGGGAGGTGGGCGCTAGATGGCTTCCTTCACCCTCCCTCCGCCTCGAGCTGCTCGATCCGCGTCATGGCATACGTTCACAAAAAACCAAATAGCGCATATAGTTGCGGGGATAAGGCTGACATGACATAAGAGTTATAAGCTCTTTTTGAGGTTGGATAAAGACCGCGCTGATGTCGTTGGCATCGATTTCCTCTGTTCGGATTACCCGATACGTTAAGGTCTCGCGAAAGTTTCTGATTTCGATGGCGTCGCCTATTTCCAGCACGTCAATCTTTCTAAACATCAGCGCTTTGCTGTAACCTCTGTGGGCGGCTATGAGACTGTTCGTGTTTGGCCCGCCGACGGGGTAAGAGGTCTGAGTTAGATGAACAGCGCCCAGTTTGAGGTTTCCATTGCTGGCACCCAGATAGATGGGGAGAACGATGTCCATTTTCGGAATGGTGATGTAACCGACGATGTTGTCGGTTAAACCGTATTGGGTTAAGTCGAGGCCCGGCTGTTCATAGGCAAAGGGGTCGTATAAGTTTTGTTGGCCATTGGCAAAAAGCTGCTCGTTTTCTGCGACCATCTTCTGGTAGAGCTGTTCCAACCGGCTGTCATCTTTGAGGATGTCCGCCTCAAAGGATTGGACCATTTGGGTGACTTGGGTGTTGTACAGGAAATTGGTGACATAAGGATAGACAAGTACAGTGATTCCCGCAAGAAGGATGAGTGCGGCGATGATTCTGATGGTCAGCCTTTTTCGCTTATTCACAGAATTAACCTCCAGAAAACAAGATGGGGGTGTCAACCAAAGTCTACCAGATTTTGACGAAAGCCGCTACTTCAATTTCTACGGAGGTGGACAATGGACAATGGACAATGGACAATGGACAATGGACAGTGGACAATGGACAATGAGGAACCTTTACTGTTGATTGTACCCAGGATCTGCGTGTTTCATTGCGTTTCAGAGCACGAGACAGCAAGACATGATGGGACAATAATAGGCGACGTGCCAAACATTGACCGCTTGATCTCACAATTGTCCATTGTCCATTGTCCATTGTCCATTGCAATTGTCCATTGTCCATTGTCAATTGTCCATTGCAATTGCCCATTGTCCATTGTCCCGGCTGGGGTCTGATCTGTATCCTATTTGGATGAGAGCGACCTTGAAAATAAGATGGGGATTAACGAATATTTAATCCCCATCTTTCTTGGTCAGACCTTCCGCAGACGGCTTTCCGCAGACGATTTTCCGCAGACAGCTTTCCCAGACAAATTGTGGTATGCAGCAAGGGGCTTGATGGGCTATTTGGATGCTGTTTTTCTGGTTCTGATGAGGACTATGGCCGCGCCGGCGATCAGCGTGAGACCAACCACGGAGAAGATGATTGTGCCCATGCCGCCTGTTTGAGGCAGCTCGTTCACGCGCATATTCATCAGATTGTAGCCATTATCTTTTGGATTGACAAAGGTTGGCGGTTGCTTGCCGTTGGCGGCGACACCTTTGATTTCTATGGGTGTTGACAATGTGCTGTCAACTGTGAGGAACCATTGTCCCGCAGGCAAAACATAGTGTTCTCCGTCAACAACGGGGGCTTTTGTTTCCACAAGCATATAGAAAGCTTTTTGCAAACTCAGCGTTACATCGCCTTCTTTATCACTGGTTTGCTGGTCATACAACTCCCAATAATCGCAGGCTGCCCCAGCAGTTCCTTTGACCAGATCCGCCGGAACCAAAAACTCGGCCAGATCCGCGGCATCCAACGATTTCGGATCCCAGTTTTCTCCAACAGCGAAGGCGGCTATACCTTCATCCGTCAGTTTGAAGACCGTGAATTCCGCGCCAGGCAACGGAAGGATTTTATTTTTTCCGATGAGGTTGTCTTGACTTCTGATGAAAATGTTGCCGTCGATTTTCTTGAAGGTGAAGTCATAAATGGCCTTTTGGTTGATGAAATCAAAGCCAGAATGAAGAGAATTGTTGCTGCTATCCTTGACGGACACAATCCCCATGGCGATGGTAACCGTAACGGTTTCGCCGCTCAAGGCGTAAAGATCCTGCAGCTCGGCGGGCAAAGCGGTTTCTGCCAGCATATACGTGAAGCCGGAGGGAATGGCGTCAAAGTTAACAACGCCGTCGGCGCCTGATGTTTCTGTTAAGCTGACCGCCCCGTCAGCTGTCGCCAGCTCGAACTCGCAGCCCGAAAGGATTTCGCCCCCTGCGTTAACTTTATTGAACGCAAGAGAACCAAGGAAGCCTTTGACTTCAGGAATCTTGAAATTTGCGGTTAAGGTGGGCCCATAAGAAGAGTTGTCTCTATCGTGCATGACATAAGATAGTTTGAGTTTAGTTGGTTCGCTGGTGGGGTAAGCGTCACCGGCCACGAAGCCGGTTTCTGTGTTATCCAATCTGATCTTATAGCTATAGGAATAGGTGTAAACATTGTCGACAGGATCCACGTTTTCCTCTCTCAGATTCCAAGTCAGTGTGTTGGTGGCGGGGTTGAAGGCGGCGGTGGCATTGGAGCCCGAGCCCGTGATATAGTCGATATTCGATCCCATGGGATCGGTAACGGTCCATGCCTCGGCCCAGCGCTTAATGCTTTCCTGAATCGCGTTGAAGGCCTCGTTCAGACCGGCTTGGTCGCCCGCCGCAAAGGCGCAGTCCGGCGACGAAGCAAGATTGGTTCCCATCCAACCGGCGCTTGTCCCGTAAGCTATGGTGTAGACTTTGGCGTTGTAGTGGTCTGTGTCGCCAATCTTGATTAGATCCGCCTGTGTTCTGGCGCTGGCTTGAGCAGCAGCGGAGGTGGCAGATGCAGTGCTTGCAAGAGTATAGCCTTTATCATGGAAACCAAGTGATGGTGTGCTATAGGATAGACCGCCCCGGTTGGGAAGGCCGTCAGTGAATAGGATTACAGATCGATTGGCGATAGCGGAAAGGTTGCCATCGCTATCAACAACCTTGGCGTCAAAAGCTTCTGAATGAAGCAAATTTCTGGCCAGCATGAGGCCGCCTTCCATAAAAGTGTTTCCCGATGAGCTGATGCCATTAATGGCGGCGACGACTGCGTCATAATTTGCTTGAACCGTGATATCCACCCAGTCGTATTGGATGGTGGCGTTGGAATTATACGTAACCAAGGAAGCGAAGCGGGCCGAGCCATTTGCGTTTGCTTTGAAGCTTTCAAGGAACGCAATAGAAGCGTTCTGCAGTTGGGCAAAGTAAGAGGATGGGCCGCTGCCCATGGAACTGGACATATCAAGGACGAGAACAACAGCAGCATCGTCAGATATTGTGACATCACTGATATCCACAGTTGTTTTGACTTCAAGATTAACCTCGAATTCATTCTCGGTGTTTGTGCCTGCAACGGTTTTGGATACCGACACCACGCTGTTCTCGCCAAGCACCGGCGACACGGCGACCAGATTGCCATTCGAGTCATAGTAAAGGGTCTCGCCCTGAGTTACAATCTGACCATCGGAAAGCCCGGCGTTAGCGGCTGAAGGGAATGCCGGTATCAACAAGATGAAAACCATTAAAAAACATATAAAGCCTTTTCCTAATTGTCTTTTCAAGACTATCTCCTCCTCGTTCTCTTTGTTTAAAAGTCAAAAATAAGAATCACAAAAGATAAATTCCAAGACATTTGAATTTGTGAGAGTTTTCTTTAAAAGACTCCCTTAAAGGCCGCCCCGTTTCCGGGCAACATCAAAAATGGCATCCCCCCCTTGCAGGGCAATGTCTGAACAACGAGCCGGATCGAACCATGATTTAAGCTCACCAAAAAACTTACTGGCGACTGACCATTCGTCAATATAACAATAATGCCGGGAATTGCAATAACGGCCATTGACTATTTAGACTTAGTCCCTGGAGTTCCTGATAAGATATCGCTGCCTCTTATGTTCTGGAGTCGAGGCTCTCCGTTTTCAGCCGCGTTGATAACGTTCAACGTGGTTAAACGGTTCCATTTGCTCTCGTGGTTGGGATTCTCAAGCGGCAACTCTTTGTGACATTTTTGGTTTAACCCAACCTGGTCGAGGGCCATGGAAACACAAGTCAATATATAAAGCTTGATCTACGATAAGAACCATAAAGATAAAATTCACAACCCCCCCATTTTGATTCTGCTTAGCCGATGTATTGCGTCAAAATACCCGGCCATTTATTCAAACCCTTATATACAATTAAACATTATTATTTTGTAATTGTAAACACGATGACGATGTATTTCTTATATTTCTTTATTTAATAAAATGAAAATGGATAAATCAAAACTATAATATATCAATATAAATAAAGTAAAGAGGCGAATTACAACTACATAATACAAAAATGGAATTTCATATAGATTTTGATTATATTGAAAGAAAAAGCCTGCGAAAATCAAAGATTCAAAGATATCTGCAGATGGAATGGAAAATCAGATGGAATGGAAAATCAGATGGAATGGAAAGCGGTTTTTCTCAGGGTACGGACAATGTGACTTCTTTCTGAGTTGTGCCCACCGTTTTTCCGTTGCCGTCAAGAAAAGTGTAGAGCATAACCGCGTGGTGTTCTCCGGATGCCGGCGACGCGTTGAGATCCGCGTATTCTATAACTGTTCCCGGGTCTAGATGGGTTTGATAGAGGGCGTCGTTGTGTCCCGCCAATGTCAGCTTGACCTGATAGCGATAACGGCTGTAGCCAGGATTGATGAGCCGCAAATTGGCCTTGTTATCTTCGGTTACAGTGATTTTGGTGTTCAGTTGGATAAAAACCTCTCGCGGCTTGGCTTCTTTTGTCAGCCATTCCTGCTTCTCGGTCTCGGATAAGATATGGTCATATTGGCTTATGTCATAGTTGCCGATGATTTCATGGTTGCCTGTTAACCGAAAGGCGGAATATCCTGTCGTCAAGAGAGCCAGGGTTAGGGGGATCAGCAGATACTGCCATTTTATTCGTTTCATTGTTTCTTTGACGGAGGAGGGGTTTTGCTTTTGACTGTGGTCGAAGTGCTGCGGGGATCGCTTGGCTTGTTTAGCCCGCTTATGAGCGCGTTGCTCGGGCTCAACCAGTTTCCATTGCCGGTGTTCAGCGGGTTCCTTGGGGTCTTTGGTCTCCTGCCGGGATCCATCGCGGTTGTGGGAGTCGTCTGTCTCTCCGCGAAGTTCCTCATAGGGGACTTCCAGCTTCTGGCGAAAGGCCTCCGGATCTTTTTTGAGTTTGGGTCTATCGATTTCCGGGCTGTCTTCCTTACGAGCCATGAACGGGCCCTCCTCTTCAGTTTGATTCATGACTTGTGGTCTGTTTTCGTTTTTGCAGATTCATAATTATGATGATACCCGTAAAGACAGCGGCGAACAAGCCGGAGCCGGCGAGGATGAACCACCACATGGCGCGGCTTTCTTGTTCCAGGGTCAGGCTGTCCGCGATCTCGTAGCAGCGTTCTCCTCTGACCACCAGCCGGTGGCTGTTGATGCCGAGGGGGGTGCAGGTGACCAAGGTTATAAGGTCTTTGCCGGGGACGGCGACCAGGGAAGATATTTCTGACGGCAGAATCACTTTGACGTCGTCTGTTTTGTAATACATGGTTCTGTCCATGACGCGGACAGAGAAGATATCGCCCGGTTTCATGTCGATGAGGTCTGTGAAAAGCCTGGCGCTGGGCAGGCCGGTGTGGGCGGAGAGAATGGGGTTAACACCTTCCATGCCGATGGGAAGAGGCGTGCTTTGCAAATGACCAACGCCTTTTTTCAGGACAGGTTCACTGGTGGTGTGATAGACGGGAAGATGGATGTTGAGGCGGGGGATATCAAGGTAACCCATGATGCCGTTAACGTTTAAGATGTTCATGTAGTCGCCGGCCAGAGCCATGCCGCTGCCGGCTACGAAGGGGTCTGTGGCCGGTCTGTGGCCCAGCAGGCTTTCGTTGTAGTCGACAGCTTTTTGCCATTCTTCTTCGATAAAGCTGCCCTGAAGGTCGTTGACCCTGGCTTTGTAAGTTGTTATCAGGTTCTGGCTTTGTCTTGTGTATATCAGGTTGCTGATAATGGGGTAGAGGACAATACAGGCGCCCACAATGATGACCGATATGAGAGCTATGTTGATGATCCGTTTTTTTCGTTTGCTCACAGAGTTGAACCTCCAGAAAACAAGATGGGGATTAAAGAATATTTAATCCCCATTTTCTTGGTTTGCGTCTTCACGCGTTTAAGCTTTGCGTTGAATTATTTGGTGGCTGTTTTTCTGGTTCTGATCAGGAGGACGGCCGCGCCGGCGATCAGGATGAGACCGATCGCTGTGAAGATGATTGTGCCGATGCCACCGGTTTTGGGAAGCTCGGAGGGTGTTCTGTTTTGGATGGGGTAGGGATCTCCGTTGCTGTTAAGGGAGTTGTACGAAACATATTGGAAGTTGGTACCGATAGTTTTCGTGATCGGACTCAACGGTACATCGATGTCGCCATTGATTTTGACGTAGCCGCTGGGAGCAACGGTTTCTTGAAGCACGACCTTGACAGAAGTCGCGTCCGCGACACATGGTATGCCCACAATATTTAGGACGCCGTCAGCACCTGTTGTAAACTGGTGATTCGTGCCGTCAGCGGCAGAAACACTGAAAGTTGCGCCTGCTAACGGATTGCCGGCGGTGTCGACTTTGATAAGATTAAGTGTGGCGAGAACAATGAATACCTCATTCGTATCAAAGGAATAGCTATCGGTGTCGGTGTCAAAGGAAAGGGTGGCGTCGTTGAAAATGATATCATTGCCGCTGAAAGCGTCATCATTAATGGTGGTGTTGATGATTGTTATGATTTTGGTAGCGCCGGTATCATCCACCAAGGAGGCCGCGTCTGTCAGCGCCACCGTCAGAACATTGTTTGTATCACAAGCGGCGGTGTAAGCGGCTGCCGGCAATTGGTTGGCTGCGACTGTTTCATCATCATAATACACAGTGACGGAATTATAGGTCAGTCTGTCATCCAATTCATCTGTAATGAGATAATCCGTCATGCCGCTGTTGATAAAGGTTTCAATTTTCCATGTTACAGTGTCGCCTACGCCATAAGCCAGTGCCTGGTTAACGACAGCTTTACTGTATTCGCCCCCAACATTCTTGGGGTACACAATGAGCTCGTAGATGAAAGTGTTGTTGCCGGTGTCATAAGGCAAGGAGAGGTAGGTGTCGGCGGCTTTTTCGTACCAAGGGTTGGCTCCGCTGGCACTGTACGGCGAATTGGTTTCTTGGAGCAGATAGAAGCCTTGGGGCAAGCTTACGGCTGTTACATAATTCGTGTCAGGGTACCATGCCGTAATCTGACCGTTGGTTCCCGTTTTGCCGTAATAAGTCCCAAGAACAGCATTGTTATTGTCCGGATCGAGACGCTGCAAAGTGAACTCTACATCTACGCCTTTACCAAGAGAGTTCGTCCATGGCTTTCCGTCTCCGGGATTCTGTGGCTGCGCGCTCGTTAACAGCTTTTCAACAACTAAATTTACAGCCCGATCGGGGTTAAAATCAGGGAATTCATCTCCCGGTGCCGCCCAAAGGGTTGAGACGCCAAAACCAAACAAAAGAGCCAGAGCCATAAGAATTGAAGCAGCCTTTTTTGTTCTCTTTGAAATCATCACTTTTCTTCTCCTTAATGAAAATAATTATTATGATCCTTGCGAAAAGGGACGGAACAAATCTAACATATCTGCGGGCAACCTCACCTCCTTAATAGGAATGAATGGACTCAAGCAAAATCGCTTCTGTGAAAATTTCAGTAATCTCATAGATCTCATTCCCAATGATTCGAGGCCAATCATCGTGGTGATATTCTAAGCTTCTACCTTGCGGACGCGCCGTTGGAAAACCGCAAGCAGCGCTGTGCCGCCAATCATAAACAGACTGCCGAGGCCGATGAAGATCGCGGTTCCCGCGCCGCCTGTTGCGGGTAAGTCATGTTGTTGGTAATTCACCAGGTAACGATAGCTGTCGGCAAATGCTGGCGGGTTCAGGCCGTTTGTGCCGGCAACTTCTTGGAACGCCACCGGTGAGGCGTTCAGGGCAACCTCAAAGAACCATTGCCCCTGAGGCAGCATATAGAGCTGAGAGCCGTTTTGAGGAGCTTTGGTTTCTATCAACATATAATAGCCTTCGCCAAGATTCAGGGTCACAAGTCCGTTGGCGCCGCTTGATGCTTTGTTGGAGCCGCCGTCGAGGTCATAAGGCCGCCAAAACGCGCTTGACGCCCCGTTAACCACGTCCGCCGGCACCAATTGGGGAACGAGGGTTCCCGTACTTGTGAATTGGGTGATACCCTCTTGTGTCAATTCGAAGACGGCAAATTCCGCTCCGGGCAACGGAATAATTTCTGAAGGCGTTGCCACATAACGGTTGCCGTCGATTTTTGTGAACGTAATCTCTCGCAGAATGTAGGTGAGTTCAATCACGCCTTTGTTGGGAAGGGGATCTTTGATGCTGCCGTCCGTCTGCCAATTAAAGCCCGTCTTGCGGGTGTAGTCTTTGTAGATTGTATAGGTGTGTCCCGGAACCCCCGAATTCCCGCCCGGGTTGTCAACTTTAATCTCGTAAATAGTCAATACCCCCGGCCCTTCGAGACCCATGAACCAAATATAGTAGAACTTGTAACCGCCAACCATAGTGTCGCTCCACAGGTCGCCAAAAGTGCCATCCGCAGCGGTGGATAAATTGGCTGGCAGATTTGTTATATTGCCCTTATCATCGAAGGTGGCCAGAAAATTGCTGTTTGTGCGGCTGCTGTCAAAGGTAAATGTTCTGGTGCTTCCCCCGGCAGCTGTTACCGTAAATGGGGGAAAGTTCCCGTTAGGTTCGAGGAATTCTAGCCCGCGTTTTAAGTCTTTAAAATGGGCCCTGTTGAAGCCGGTTTGACTTCCATTGTTCCAGCTTATGTCAATTTCACTCAAATCCGCTTCTTCAGAAACCATGATGGACCAATAGTACGGATTCCCCTCCAACGGGGTAAAAGCAGCCGAAGCGCTCTTATTGGTTTCATAAGGAGTTTCGACTTCCCAACCGGTTTTCAAAGAAACCGTAAAAGTACAAGTAAATGGTGCGCCGCCCAGAATGTTGCTCTGGGAAACGACCCATGTCACTGTGTTATCGATACCATCATAGACAACAGTTTGATCAGCGTCGCCGTTATACTCAAACCCGACACCAATAGAGTCCATAAAGGAGATATTGGGAGCGCTATCAGGTAATGGGTTCAGCACTTCCGTCGTATCACCATTTTCGTTGATGTCATGCTCGTCGATGAATGTCGCGCCCCACGCGTAAAGGGTAATCTCAAATGTACCGTTTCCTTGGTCAACAACATTCTTGTTGGTCCAGATTTGTCCGGGGCTGAGCTCAGCCGGAGCAGCCGTTGACTGGCCGCTGCTGTCAATACCATAGGCGCCGGGGATCGGTACATTGCCCTCTCCCGGAAAAGCCGCCAACATAATCACCGGAACAAGCGACAACATCATAACAGCAGCGAAGGCCATTATCGCTAGTTTCTTTCGCATAGCTGCCGTAACCTCCATAAAAGAATTTTTCTTAAGAATTGTTTCGGCTCAGGTTAGGATTCTGAAGTATGAGTTCTTTGAGCCGTTCTTAATTTATATCAATCGATTCGGAACCTGGAATCCGTCACCCCCTTATTGCAGCCTTCTGCAGGCTGTTGCAAAGAAACACATCATCTATCTGATCTGTCGGTGAGGAACAAAAGCAAATATTCACAACCTCCTCTTCCGGTTCTGCCAACCGGTTGTAGAAAACCAACAAGAGTACAGTGGGATTTCTATCAAATCTTTTGTACAAATCCCTTGTGACCTATGTACAATTAAACAACATTCTATGGGAACTGTAAACAGGGTAGCCAGGTAATTCTTATATTTCCTTTTTGGTGCCGTTTCATATGAAATTACATCCACACAAAGATGGAAATATTATATAGATTTCATAATATTTCTACAACCCTCATTGTCGAAACAAATAAAAAATGCTTGACAGAGAGAGACCGGCGTCAGAATTCCCCTCTGTGCAGTTTGGCTCTGATGGCGCTGAGAGTCTGCTCTTTTATCATTTGGCCGTCTTTGAAGACGGTTTTCAGGAGATTGTCAGGATTGTTTTCCGTTTCCGCGAAAGTCAGGCCGTCCCGGTAAGCGAGTCCATCATCCGGACAAAGGTGGTCGCTATCTTGGGAAGAGCCTTGGTTTTCTTGGCGGGCTGACGCACCGTTAAGGGGGTCGGTGACAATGCAGCAGCCTCTTTGGGATTTTTTCAAGCCGCTGTCTGTTTTGGGATCTTTGAAGATCATGAGGGGATTGCCATTGATTTCGGCGTAGGTGGCTTTGATGGCGATGCCAAAAGTGTCCCGGGTGAAGGGTTGCAGCGTGGAGGGTGGTGTGGGGTGTACCGGCGGGGCGACGGTGGTGGATTCTTCCAAGCATTGCATGGAAAAGCTGCCCACGCCCAAGAGGACGTTGTTGCAGGCGAAGTTGTTGGCGCAGAGCCAGGCGTAGATGTTTTCGGCTCGCTGGGGGGTGATGCTGTCGCCGTAGATGACTTTGACGTGGGGATCCAAGACTCTGAAGCCTTTGCTGTTGGTGACGCCTCCGAAGATGTCCCAGAGTTTCTGGACGGTCTGGGTGGTGATTTCAATGGGGTTGCCGCTGTCGCCACGAATGCCGATGAAGCCCTTGTGGGCCAGGATTTCTTCTTTGCATTGGGGCAGTAGGTTGTCAACCAGATTCCAGTAGTCGTAACTGTCGGAAACCATACTGAAGCTGTTGTTGGGGTAGATTTGGGTGAGGAGCCTCTTGATGAGGGAGATTTCGTCGCCGTCACAGGCGTAGTTGCTGGTCATGACGGAGTGTTCGGTAGAGATGGCGCCGTTGGCGACGGGATCCCGACCGCTGTCGCAGTTGTAATTGTCTTCCAGATAGAGGATAGCCGGTACGGTGGCGGTGTTGAGAAAGGACAGGCAGAAGGCGGCGCTGGATTTGACGGCGCTTTCACAACTTTCCTGGCCGCGCATGCTGAAGTCGCCCAAGGCCCGGCTGCGCGGAATGTCGTCGTCGACGCTGACGGCGTAGTATTTGTTGACGATTTGCCGGTACAGGAAACCGACGTTGGCGGAGATCATGGTGTGCCACAGGGTGCAGCTGAGTGCGGTTTCCAGGGTGTTCACAAGCCAGGCGAAGTCTTCGTGGGTGTTGGTGATTTCCAACATGGGGATTTTGACGGGAACCCGGGTTCCTTCCTCCAGGGCCTTGATCTGGATGGGGAGGTAGCCCAGATCGTGGAGATCGGTTATTTTGTCGTAGTTGACAATGCCGGGGCCGAGGGTGTTGTCGAGGACGCGTTGGTATTCTGCCAGGACTTCGGCTTGAGGGCGGGTGAAGAAGTTTTCTTGGAAAGCGCGGATGAGGTAGGTTTTGATGAAGCCTTGCAGACCGAACATGATGAGATGGTTCTGGCCGTTGAGACGGGTGGCGCGGGGGGTGAAGTAGGAGACAATTCTGGTGAGTCCGGGAGGGTATTGTTCGTGGTGGGTGGTTTTGTAGTAATCGAGGAGCAGAAGCGGGTTGGTGGTGTTCATAGGAGAGCCTCCTGTCTCGTTAGCTTGGTGGGAGTAGGAAATGGGAGGGATCAGACTTCCTCCAGGATTTCTATGATGGCCGGACAGGGCGCGGTAAAAATGCTTCTGGTGGTGTAGATTTTGTCAAGGAGACCGCTGTTGATCAGGTCGCCATGTAGAATAGAGTTTTCACAGTGGGTGACGTAGAGCCAGATTTTATCGGCGCCGAGGGATTTGAGTTTCTTAGCCCCGTGCAGAAAAGTGGTGCCGTAGCTGCTGATGTCGTCTACCATGAGGGCGTTGAAAGGGGGGCGGGGCAAGGGGCCTGATGTATCGAAACTTTCAATTTTACCGGTCTGCCAGTTTCTGTGTTTGTGGCCGGTCAGAGAGGGGAAAGGAACGACGCCTTCGTATTTCTTGGCGCTTCCCTGATCGGGATAGAAGAGGATGTCGCGGGTCGGATCGAGGTTGAGCCGCGCTGTCAGGTGGCGGATGACGTCGTTGTTGTGTAGGCGTTTACCGTTGATGAGGTAAGCGTCTGCGACGTTATTGAGGAGAGCCGTGGAGACGCTGGAGTGGGGGTTGTTGACAAAGATTCTGCTGAAGCCCAAAGTGTTGATCAGCTGGCAAAAGTGTTTGAGGGTGAAGACTTCGTTGGGAGACTGGGTTCTGTCCATGCGGGCATTAGGCAGATAAGGCATGTTCAGGACGGCGAGCCGGCCGCCATGGGTCTTAATGTGGCTGCACAAGTAGAGCAGGGTAATGAGTTCGTCTTCGCGCTCATACACCCATTCCACCGTATAGGCGGCGTCGGATTGAACGGCAAGAGTCAGCCGCTGCTCTCCGGCTGGAAAGTGTTCGATGGTCTGAATAGCGCCGTTGATCTTAATCATAGAAGCTCCTTTTGCAGGTCAGAGATCTAATAATCTCATGGACAATTGTCCCTTATCCATCGGTTCACAGGCTGAAGGATATCAGCCTTGTCCATTGTCAATTGTCCATTGTCCATTGTCAATTGTCCATTGCTACATGGCACATTTTCATGACGCAAAGGCTGGCCTGATAGTCTTCGTCTGATACACCGGCGGTGCAGGCGGCGTCGACGGTGACGCGGGCTTCGGGCAGGTGGGCTTTAATCAGCAGAGCGTTGGAGACGACGCAGATGGAGGAGACAAGGCCGGCCAGCTCGATGTCTTCATAGCCCTCTTGGCACAGGTACTGAGCCAGTTCGAGACTGCCGAAACAATCTTTGTTAAAGACAATGCAAGCGGAGAGATCGGCGGCGGCGGCGATGGGGTCGGAGATTTGCCAGCCTGGGGTGCCGGCGATGCAGTGGGGAACAGGGAGATTGCGGCCTTCCTGGGTCTGCAGGTAGTCTTGGCCGTGGGTGTCCCGGGTGAAGATGATGGCGCTGCCCTTTTGCCGGTGGGTTTTGATTTTATCGATGATCCGGGGCACGATGGCTTGAGCTGCCGGGGAGCCCAGCATGCCGTCAATGAAATCGTTTTGCATGTCGATGATGACGAAGGCTTTTTTCATGGCTAGACCTCTTTTCTGTTTTGCCTGATGTGGGCGCTTATTTGGGTGTAACGTTCGTAATCGGCTTGGGTGTGGCAGACCAGAACGACCAGGTCAAGAGTGTTGTTTTGATCCAGATAGGCGGCGACGGTTTCCCAAGCGATCTCGCAAGCCTGTTCGAAAGGGTATCCATAGACTCCGGTGCTGATGCACGGGAAAGCTATAGTGCGAAGGTTCCAAGCCGCAGCCAGTTGGAGACTGTTGCGGTAGCAGTCGGCTAAAAGGACAGCCTCCCCATGTTGCCCGCCGCGATAAACCGGGCCGACTGTATGGATGACGTATTTGGCCGGGAGGCGGTATCCTTTGGTTATTTTGGCCTGACCTGTCTGACAGCCGCCCAGTTCCCGGCATTCTTCAACAAGGGCCGGGCCCGCGGCACGGTGGATCGCTCCGTCGACGCCGCCTCCGCCCAGCAGTGAGGCGTTGGCGGCGTTGACGATACAGTCGGCTGTGATTTTGGTGATATCGCCTTGGACGAGTGTGATCTTTTCTGTCATAGGGTGTGATCCTCCTTTAGAACTGATCATATTGAAGCGGATAGGGTTTCTCTTCTGGCAGCAGACGTTGTGCTTGGTTTATATCGCCGGTTTGCACAAGTTTGTGGATTGTGTGGGCCAATGGCGTAATTTCGGTGATGCGCAAAGCCCATTCAAAACCGTCCCGTGTTATATCGATTGCCAAAATGCGCTTCTGTCCGGCATCTTTGTGTCCCCAGCCCGATCTGTACATCATCCATAAAAAAGAGGGCTTGATCCATGTCATGCGGTCAATTTTATAGGGTGGAGAGACAAAGACGCCGTTTTCCAGCGCGGCATTGGCAATAGCGTCGGAATACGCTTGATAGACGCGAATGGTTGTGTCGTCAAAGACGGCGCGTATTTTCGAATGGGTTTCATCAAAGCTATAACGCTGCTTATTGTTCTCGCAAACGATGCGTTCCAGCGTTTCCATGTCAATGTGTCGACCGCGCTTGTTCATTCCTGCCAACAACTCGCTGACATCGGCCCAGCCGTTCTGATCAAGGATAATTCCGGCGGCGGAGGGATTATGCCTCAAGACAAGGCTGATAAATCTTCCCAGTCGAATGTCGTTTCTATCTTGTGCCATTTTCAACGGATCTCCTTTCTCCAACTGCCGAAGCGATTAATCTGCGAGTTGCCAGATGCATCTGATACAGCCGACACAGCCAACTGTCAACTGTCCTTATAAACATAAAGCTGGGAGGGCCGGTGTCCTCTTTCTTGGGTGTATTCTCCGGTTGGTGTGATCTTGCGGGCTATTTTGCGCCGGAACACCGGGGCGAGCAGTTTTTCGCCACCAATAATTTCATAGATCTGCTGCAAATGGGTGATGGTAAACTTGCCGGGCAGAAGATTAAAAACGATATCGGTGTAATCAATCTTGTTGCGAAGGCGGAGCAGACCTTCCAGGATTAGTGACCCGTGGTCGAAGGCGAGCGGGGAGCCCAAGGCCGGTGGTGGGCTGTTTCCCACCTCCAACATCTCACCTGCCGCCTCCCATTTCAGGCGCAAGGTGGGAGTGTTTTTCGGGAAGTCGATCTCGTACCAGGCGAGATCGGTGATCTTCTGTGAGTCGGGGTTCTTCAGCTGATACTGACTCCGGTCAATCAGGGCTAGGTAAGCGACGCTGATGATGCGCATACGCGGATCCCTCTGAGGGTGCCCGAAGGTATACAGCTGTTCAATGTAAACGTCGTCCAGCCCGGTTTTATCGCGGAGGACGCGCAAGGCCGCCTGATCCAAAGTTTCTTTCTCACCAACAAAACCTCCGGGCAAAGACCATTTGCCCAGACAAGGATGTTCGTTGCGTTTGAGCAAAAGCACGGTGAGTTTCTGTTCGTCCAGCTTGCGGTAGTTCTCTGTCTGGATCCGGCTGTCGATGCTGAAAACCACCGTATCGACGGACACGGCGAGACGTTCGAAGGCGTCGGGGTCGTATTGGCGCAAAAACGCGGCTTCGGTCAAACCGTTTTGGTCGCGCAAAGGATAATTCGTCAAGGGCGGCCCTCCTCTCTTAATAATCTCAATATGATAATATCATATTGATAATACTATATCAAGCCCCTTTGGGTTTGTCAAACAGGATTAATCCACAAAGGGCGTAACAATCCATTTGAGGCAATTGTCCTTTTTCTCACCAAAGACTTCGTAGCCTTCCAGAATATCGTTAAGGGGTTTGCGATGGGTGATCAGGAATTTCATGTCAAGTTTGCCCCGTTGAATGAGGTCGATGATTTCGGGTATATGGTTTGTTGGTACGAGACCGGTAGAAATGTAGAGATTCTTGATCCAAATCTCGTTCATACGAACCTCCATGGGTTCTGAGAATACACCGATGATAGAAACGGTGCCGAAGGGACGCACGGCGTCGAGGGCCAGATCCAGAGTGCCTTTAGAGCCCACCGCTTCAATGGTGACGTCGGCGCCGCGGCCTTCGGTCAGCACCTTGATACGCACTGTGGGATCCTCCACCCGGGGGTTGATGATGACATCGGCAAGGCCTTGTTCTTTGGCGATTTTTAGGCGATGATCATTGAAATCGACGGCGATGATCTGGGAGGGTCCGTACAGGCGGGCGCTGGCCATGGCGCACATGCCCACGGGGCCGCAGCCCATGACGGCGACAGTGTCGGCGGGTTTGATGTTTGCCCGTTGGGCACCGTAGTATCCCGTGGAGACGATGTCGCCGACAAAAATCAGATCTTCGTCAACGAGACCCTTGGGGATATGGTAAAGCCCGAGGTCTGCCCGGGGTACGCGGACATATTCGGCCTGACAGCCGTCAATCAAATGACCAAAAATCCAACTGCCGCCGTTTTCGCAGTGGGAGTATTGCTGACGCTGGCAATAGTAGCAGTAGCCACAGCGGGTCACGCAGGAGACGGCGACCCGGTCGCCGGGTTTGAAGTTGTGAACTTCGGGGCCAATGTCTTCGACGATGCCGCAAAACTCGTGGCCGATAACGGTGCCGGGTTTGACGGCCGGTAGGCCGCCGTGGCGAATGTGGATATCCGTGCCGCAAATGGTGGAGGTGGTGACGCGGACTATGGCGTCGTCAGGGTGCAGAAGCGTCGGCGCGGGTACTTCCTTGAGCTGAAGATCGTGGGGGCCTTCGTAAACCAGAGCTTTCATGGTGTCTTTCATTTTCTTTCCTCTCCTCTTGTTTGAATAGTGTGAAAATTTGGTTCTCGTCTAATATATCATAAGAAAAATAGAGAAGTCTATAATTGTTAAAAAAATAACAATCGAAATAAATTGAGATCGATTTCACAAAGTGCGAGAGAGGAATTGGCTCCATAAAAGAGATAGATAGCATTTTCACAATCATAAATAAAAGAATTTCACAAGAAGAAAAATCGGGGTACGGCAGGCGCGGTTGTTAGATTTTCCTTTTTGTGGTACACTCATTGTGGAATGTTACCATAAAAGGGTCGAGAAAAGGATCGGGAGAAAAAACAGTATGTCCAGCAATTCACCTTATATCTTGGTTCTCGACCAGGGAACAACGTCATCGCGTGCTCTGGTTTTTCATATGGAAACCGGCCAAATCCTAGCTTTGGCTCAGAAAGAGATTGCTCAGTATTACCCGCAGCCGGGCTGGGTCGAACAGGATGCTGACGAGATATGGCTAACCCAGCGCCAGGTGGCGCGGGAAGCCTTGGCAGCTTCGCGCCTGCAGGCGCGGGATCTCAGATGTTTGGGAATTACCAACCAACGGGAAACGGTGGTCATGTGGGACGCTTTGACGGGCCGGCCCCTTTATCCGGCTGTTGTCTGGCAATGCCGGCGCAGCGCCGGGCTTTGCGAAGAACTGAACCGGGATGAAGTGTGGGTCAAGGAAATGCGGGCGAGGACGGGACTGACCCTTGATCCGTATTTTTCCGGGACGAAAATCGCTTGGCTGATGCGTCATCTTGACCCATCTGTTTCTCCTGGTCAACAGCCATTACGCGCCCGTATGGAAAAGGGCGAGATCCTTGTGGGAACCATCGATTCCTGGCTTATATGGAACATGACTGAGGGCAGTCGGCATGTGACGGACGCCACCAACGCCTCCCGGACGATGTTGTTTAATATTCAGACGCTTGCTTGGGACGATTATCTCTTAGACAGGTTGGGTATTCCAAGGGGGACTTTGCCGGAGGTTTTGCGTTCGGCGGATGATTTCGGCGAGTCGAACGCTGATTTTCTGGGCTGTTCTGTGCCGATTACCGGTGTTATGGGCGACCAGCAGGCAGCCCTTTTGGGGCATGGCTGCACAGATCCCGGTATGATTAAGAATACCTATGGCACGGGTTGTTTTCTGCTGGCAAACACCGGCAGGCAGGCTTGTTTTTCCCGGTACGGTCTTCTGACCACTGTTGCCTGGCGCCTGGAGGAGGGTCCTTGCTACGCGCTGGAGGGCAGTGTTTTCACTGTGGGATCGGTCGTGCAATGGCTTGTACAGACGGGACTCATCGCTGTGGCTGCCGAGTCGGGTCCCTTGGCCATGTCTGTTGCCGATACCAACGGGGTTATGTTTGTGCCTGCCTTCAGCGGTTTGGGATCCCCTTATTGGGACGCTCAGACCCGGGGGATGCTGATGGGTTTGACGAGCGGTTCGGGGCGGGCGCATATTGTGCGGGCGGCTTTGGAAGCGATTGCTTATCAGAACGCGGTTTTGCTGGAGGCGGTCGCCGCGGACGCCGGCTTTCAGCCACGGGTTATGCTTGTGGACGGCGGCGTGGCGCAGAATGATTTTCTTATGGGGTTTCAGGCGGATATTCTTAATATCCGTGTTGAACGTCCGCCTTCTCCGGAAGTGACGGCCTGGGGCGCGGCTTGTGCGGCGGCTTTGGGGTCGGGGTTTCTAGGGGGTGTGGCCGAGGGTCCTTCTCTCCAAACGCCGCGGGTTTTTGAACCGGCTATGGAGGAAGGGCAGAGAAAGCATTTGTTGGAAAAATGGCGGAACGCTGTTGCTTGTGCCCGTTCCTGGAAATAATGTCGCGAAATAATTCTGGTCGATATTTGGGAATTAATTTTTTCGTTGTAAGGGAATTGAAAAAGTGACATAATAGATTAGTTGACAGTGGGAGACAATGGACAGTGGACAGTGGACAATGGACAGGGCTGATATCCTTCAGCCCGTGGACCAATGGACAATGGGAGACAGTGGACAGTTAGCGAGCGGTGGAAAGGTGTTGTTGTCTATGAACGAGGAACAGTTAAGCCAGGGTGCGGCGGCAGCGGAGGCGACGGCCTCAGGTGAGGCGGCTCCTGGTGAGGCGGTTTCTGGTGAGACGGTTTCTAGTGGGGCAACCTCAGGAATGGTGGACAAAAAAGTGACGCGGGGACAGGGCGAATTGGAAGGCCTGTTTTATGTCATGTTTCTTGTTTTGGGCGTTACCTTGGGGCCCCTTATTGGGTATTTGCTCAGCCATACGCTGCGTGACGCGGTGATTGGTCTGGCTGTTGGTATTGGTCTGGGTCTGAGCTGCGGGCTTCTGACGCATATTATTTTGCGGTTGCGTAAAAACGGAGGGTGAGATGAACGTCGGGCTTTTTACGGATCCCTATTATCCCATTGTTGACGGGGTGTCTAATTCGGTCGGCATGCTTAAGGCTGCGTTGGAGGGTCTGGGCCATGAGGTTCACGTTTTTACAACAACAAACCCCCTTGTGGATCACGAGGAAATGAATGTGCACAGATCGGTCAGTATGCCTTTTCTGCTGTTGCCGAGCCGCCGCGTTGGGATGCCTTATAATCCTAAGGCTGTCCACTTAGTGCGCCAATTGAAGCTGGATGTCGTTCACACCCATACGGAGTTTACGATGGGGACTTTTGGTATGGCTATGGCCAAAAACTTAAGGAAGCCTCTTGTGCACACATATCATACACTTTATGAAGATTATTCTCATTATTGGACGAAGGGCATTAAGTATTTTGAGAAACCGTCGAGAAAGGCGGTGCGGGCGCTGAGCCGTACGTATTGCAACGCTTGTGACCGGGTCATCGTGCCGACGGGAAAAACCCGGGATCTTTTGAACCGTTATGAAGTTCAGACACCGATTGTGACAATTCCAACAGGTTTGCCTCTGGAACGGTTCAAACGGGAGAACATTGATGCCGGCGAAGTGGCGCGGCTGCGCTCTCAGTACGGGATTGGATCTGATGATAAGGTTATTCTGTTTATCGGTCGTATTGCGAAGGAGAAACAGCTTGAGGATCTTTTTGAAGTGATGCCGGAATTTATGATGGCCCATGAGAATGTTAAGTTTTTGCTTGTCGGCGACGGGCCCTGGCGGAGTATCATTGAGGAGGTCGTGGCGGCTAAGGACATGACCCATAGAGTTGTTTTTGCCGGTGAGCAACCGTATGCGTCTATCGGTGGCTTTTATCAACTGGGAGATGTTTTCATTAACGCTTCTCAGACAGAGACCCAGGGGCTGACATATCTTGAGGCGATGGCGGCGGGGGTGCCGGTTTTGGCCCGAGAAGACAAATGTTTGGAGGGTGTTATTGAGAGCGGTGTGAGCGGTGTGACTTTTATGACGGTGCAGGAGGTATCGGGACATTTGGAGAAGCTTTTGTTCGACGATGATTGGCGCGGCTTGATTAGGGCTAACGCCGGTGAAGTGGTCAGGGCTTTTTCCGCCCACGCTTTTGCCCAAAAAGTTGAGGCGGTTTACCAAGATGTTTTGTCTGATGTTCGTGATGGGAAAATTCGAAAATCGGTTGTCGAAGATGAAATTGAGAAGGAGGTTTAGGTTCTTGAAAAACCAACATATTGATACTCTTTGCGTTCAAGCGGGGCATTCGCCTCGAAGTGGGGAGCCCCGGGTTTTGCCTGTGGTTCAGAGTACGACTTTCAAATACGATACTTGTGAAGCCATGGGCAGGCTTTTTGATCTTGAGGCCGCGGGACATTTTTATTCGCGGTTGGCGAATCCGACTTGCGATACGGTGGCGGCAAAGATTGCGGCTTTGGAGGGCGGCGTGGCGGCGATGCTGACGTCTTCGGGACAGGCGGCTTCGTTTTTTTCGCTTTTCAATATTTGTGGGGCGGGGGATCATATTGTCAGCGCCGGCCCGATCTATGGAGGCACGTTTAATCTTTTTAATGTGACCATGAAGAAGATGGGTATTGAGTTCACTTTTGTGGATCCGGACGCGGATGTGGCGGTGTTGGAGCAAGCTTTTCGACCGAACACGAAGGCGGTGTTCGCGGAGTCCTTGTCCAATCCCCGCGGGGTTGTGCTGGATATTGAGAAGTTTGCCGCGTTGGCCCATAACCAGAAGGTTCCGCTGATTATTGATAATACGTTTCCGACGCCGATCAATTGCCGGCCTTTCGAATGGGGTGCGGATATCGTTATCCATTCAACGACAAAATATATGGATGGTCACGCCACTTCGGTGGGCGGGGCTCTTGTTGACAGCGGCAATTTTGATTGGTCGTTGTATCCGGATAAGTTTCCGGGTTTGTGCCGGCCCGATCCGTCCTATCACGGGCTTGTCTATACGGAACGGTTCGGCAAGGGGGCCTATATTACCAAAGCGGTAGCGCAGTTGATGCGGGATCTGGGGGCGTCGCCGGCGCCGCTTAACGCTTTTCTGCTGAATTTGGGGTTGGAGACGCTGCATTTGCGTATGCGGCGCCACAGTGATAACGCTTTGGCGGTGGCGGAGTATTTGGAGAACCATCCTCGTGTGGCTTGGATTAATTACTGCGGGTTGCCTTCGAGTAAGTATTATGAGTTGGGCAAGAAGTACCTGCCCAATGGGGCAAGCGGCGTTATTGCCTTCGGTGTGAAAGGCGGCAGGGAAGCCAGTGTGGCTTTCATGGACAGACTGACCTTGGGGGCGATTGTGACTCATGTGGCCGACGCGCGGACGTCGCTGCTTCATCCGGCCAGTTCCACCCATCGCCAGTTGTCTGAGGCTGAGCTGATTGAAGCCGGTGTGAGTCAGGATCTTGTCCGGTTGTCGGTGGGGATTGAGCATGTTGGGGACATTGTGGCGGATTTGGAGAAAGCCTTGTTGACAATGGACAATTGACAATTGACAATGGACAATGGACAATGGACAATGGAGAGGGGACAATGGACAAGGCTGATATCCTTCAGCCTGTGGACTAATGGAGAGGGGAAGCGTAATGGGTTCGTTGAGTGAGGAACGGAGTGCGATAAGAGCTTGGATTTTATGGGTATGTGTTGCTTTGTTGATGTTGGGGTTGTTGTTTTTGTGTGGAATTCAGTGCGGTGGGGTTGTGCCTGTTGAGTCAGAGGGCGAAGGGTTGGAGGCGGATGCCGGGGCGGAAGGTGGGGCTGAAGGTGGGGCTGAAGCGGTAACGGACGCGAGGCCGAAGCCTGAGCCGGAGATTGTTGCTGTTGTGCCTAATCATGACGCGCGGGTGCCGATTCTTATGTATCATGAGGTTGCGGATAAGACCTGGGGTCTTGAGGGGTTGTTTGTAAAAATCAGTGATTTTGAGGCCCAGATGAAGTATTTGAGTGATAACGGTTATAAGACCTTGTTCGTGAGCGAAATCACGCGGCAGACGAATTTTGATAAAAAAGTGGTGCTGACGTTTGATGATGCTTATGTTGGGTTCTATGATAATGTTTTGCCTGTTTTGAAGAAATACAATATCAAGGTGAGTTTGTATGTTATTTCTTCAGCTTTTGGCGGTAACTTCATTACGGAGGATCAGTTGAAGGAGATTCATGATTCCGGGTTGGTTCAAATCGGATCTCATAGCCAATCCCATCCGGATCTAACCACGCTCAGTTCAGCAAAGTTGGAAGAGGAGATCAAGGGGTCAAAGGATGCGTTGGAGGCTATGCTGGGAACAAAAATCACCACTTTTGCGTATCCTACCGGCGCCCATAACGATATGGTTGTTGATATGGTTAAGCTCCATTACAAAGATGCCCTGATAACGGGGAATTCTCTTGCCAATATAAATGTGGAGACAGATTTATATACGCTGCCCCGGTTCGGGATGTATAGAACCACCACGCTGAAGACGTTTGCCGATTGGTGTTCGCTGGGAAGATAGGTCTGTCCTTAGATTTCCGGTGTGCATAGGGCGGTTTCTGCGGCCATGACGGTCGGATTGTCTATACTGACGTCTACGGATTCTACGCCGATGATGATGGGATGGTTGGACCAGGCGTTGAATTCCAGGTTGATGTCGCCGGAAAGGATCCATTGCCGGCCCAGGGATTGACAGGCTTGCAGAACCCGGAATATTGTGAGTTCCCATGATTCGGCGTCAATGTTGACCTGATATTGGCACTCTTCTGTTTTGAGTACGATTTCCTGGAATTCTTCGTCCAGGGTTTTTTTAATTCTTTGGACGGTTTTTTCTCTGGATTTTTCTGACCTCGCCGCCAGAAAAAATTCCAGTATGACGGGTGTTTTCATCTGGTTTTACGGCTCCCGGGTTTTTCCCAGGTTAGCCCCTGAGCGCAGAGGGGACAGTCTTCCGGCTCGTAGGCCTGGATGTCCAATCGCAGCAAGGCGGCGAGGGGTATGCTGCGGGGTTCGTTGTGCGGTGTCCGGTATTCGAAGTTCGATGAGACAGGAGCGGAGGCGGAAGCGGAGGCAGGAGACGAAACGGAGGAAAGGGACGAAGCGGAGGCAGGAGACGAAGCGGAGGCGGAACGGTCTACGAGACAGCCGACGCCGATGACTTGGCCGTCCAATTTGTGGAGGAGTTGGATGACTTCGCGCACGGAGCCGCCTGTGGTGATGACGTCCTCGACGACGAGAATTTTTTCGCCTGGGCTGATTTTGAAGTTGCGTCTCAGTTCCATTTTGCCGTCAAAGCGTTCTGTGAAAAGAGAGCGTGTGCCCAAGGCGCGGGCGACTTCATGGGATAGGTGGATGCCGCCCATAGCGGGGCCGACGACGACGCTGATCTGGCTGTCGGTGTAAGCCGCGGCCAGCTGTTGAGCCAGCAAGCGGGCTTTGTCGGGGTGTTGCAGCACTTGGGCGCATTGAACGTAGTACTCACTGTGTTTGCCTGATGTGAGTAGAAAGTGTCCTTTGAGCAGGGCGTTGGTTTCTTCGAAGAGGCCGCGGATGGCGGCGGGAGTCATGGGTGAGGTCATAGTCATGGCTGATCTCCTTTTATTGTATGAAGAACTTTGAATTTTTCTGAGTATTGTCATTTGTTTCCTACTTTAGACAATATGCCATATGGACTTGGTTAAGTCAAGAGGTCTATGTTGTTCTTGCATTAATGGAGGACATTGTATTAATACTGGCTCGTGTTCTCCGACGCCAGCAGCGTAGATACGACAGAGGGATCGGGGGTCAGATAGAGGGTCCAGTTCTGGTCGTAGACGACCATACCGGGTTTGGCGCCTTTGGGTTTTTTGATCTGGGCTACATGGGTGTAGTCTACGGGGACGTGGGATGATTGGGCGGCTTGGCTGAAATGGATGGCCAGGGCGGCGGCTTCTAACAGGGTGGTGTCGTCGGGGAATTCTTGGTCTTCTTCTAGGGGCACGATGATATGGGAGCCGGGGATGTTTTTGACATGGAGCCAGAGATCGTGGGGGCGGGCTTCGCGCCAGGTCATGCGGTCGTTTTGGGTGTTGTTGCGGCCGACGATAATGGTGCGCCCGGCGGAGGATAGGTATTGATGGGGGCGGGAAGGGGGTTCGGCGGCGGGGGATTTGGCTTTTTGTTTCTTGGTTCTGTTGGTTTTGGCTTGACTGGAGACATTAGCTTGGCCGGAGACTTTGGTGTGGCCGGAAGCTTTGGTGTGACCAGGAGCCTTGGTATGGTTAGAGGTTTTGGCAATGTAGTTTTGTTCGATGAGTTCGGTGTGTATTTCGGTGAGTTCTTGAGGTGTTTGGGCGAGATCGATGTTGACCAGGAGGCTTTGCAGATAGGCGTATTCAGTTTGCACAGCTTCCAGAAGGGGTTTTGTTTTCTCTAGAGCGGCTTTGGCTTTGTTGTAACGCCGGTAATAGAGCTGGGCGTTGTCGACAGGCGAGAGCTGAGGATCGAGAGGGATGGTGATGAGGGGACAAGAGGCGCTGGGCAAGGGGGAGGGGTCGTTGCTCGTGGGTGGTGGCGGGGTTGCTTGGGTGTAATCCTCGACAGTGATTTCCGTCGCTTGGGGAGGGATGCGATAGATGTTGGCCATGAGCAGTTCGCCGATTTTCTGGGTGGGCAGAGTTTGGGCGGCTTTGTTGATAGCGTCTTGATAGATGGAGATTTTTTTGCCGGTGTGGGCGTTGGCGTCCTGGATGACGCGGCGGAGGGAGCCCCGGGCGGCTTCTTTTTTGTTGGAGAGGGCGCGTGATTCGTAAAAGAGGCGGACGGCTTCGTTGAGGGTGGGCACGCGTTGGGCGTGGAGGTCGGCGAATTGGGTGTATCCCGTGAAGGCGAAAGCCGTGGGGGTGTGACTCAGGGACAAGTGCGGGGAAGGATAATAAAGCGTGGGGTCAAGGGCACCGGTGTCGCGGTTCAGGAGGAGTTCGGCGTAGGCTTGGTAGAGACGGCTCAGGTCGATTTGGCCGCATTGGTTGAGGGTGGCGTCCGGGGTTAAGCCGGCGCGGGCGGTGAGCTCCCGGGCCAGTTCGGGGCTCATGCCGGTAAGGGCTTTGAGCAGGGCGCCGGTTATGGGGAGATCGAGGGAGGTTTCATGGGCCAGCAGGGTTTCTGCCCATGTGGTTTCGTCGGCGGGCAGGTTTTTTTGTTGGGCGGGGGGAGGGATGTAGGGCCGGCCCGGCAGGATTTCCCGGTGGCGGCTTAAGGCGTGGGAGTAGCGGCGGATGCCGTCCAGGACGGTGCCGGTTTGGGGGTTGATGAGGATGAGGTTGCTGTGTTTGCCCATGATTTCCAGGTTCAGGAGGTATTCTTGCCGGTCGCCCCGTTCGTTGTAGTTTTGAAAGACCAAGATGACGACCCGATCCAGACCGTCTTGACGTATGTCCAGCAGGCGGGCCCCTTCCAGATATTTGCGCAGCAGCATGCAAAACATTGGCGGTGTGGTGGGGTTGGGTTTCACCTCTTGGGTTGTGTGGAGACGCGCCGAGGTTGAGCCGGCGTTAAGCAGCAGGCGGATTGGGCCGGAGAAACGTTCGCCGCCGGAAATTTTGGGGCGCAGATGTAAGTGGATTTCGTCTTTTTCCGGTTGGTGAATTCGGTCGACCCGGGCGTCGACCAGTTGGGGGGAGAGTTCGCCAATGAGGTGGTGCAGTGTCAGGCTGTCTAACGACATGGTTTTTTCCTTTATCAGGATTCGTGTATAATAGAGTTCGGAGGCAAAGCTGACTTGCTTTGACTTGTTTGTCTATTGTAATTCCTTTGAACGGACTCTGTCAATTGCGTGAGACAACCAGACAACCCCCGCGAGGAGAAATAACTTTTGGCGGGATGGGGAGGCGAGTGAGAAGGCCTATGGATGAGGTATGGAAAGAAAAAAGGCGTCGGCCGGTTCGCGCTGTTTTGTGGGATTTGGACGGGGTGCTTATTGACAGCGAACCTGGGTACTTTGTGGCAATTGGCGAAATGATGCGTTCTCTTGGCTACCCCTATGGGGAGAAGGAAGCCGCAAAAATTAAGGGTTCTTCCTATAAAAACATTGCGGAGATGCTGGCTCTTGATGAACCACCTGAGGAAATACAGAGGCTTTATATTGACGTGCTGATGGGCTCTGTCCGGGATAACGTATCGGGGTTGATCGACGGTGTAACCGATTTTCTTGACCGTATGCGAGCCATGGGGATCAAAATGGCCATTGGCTCATCTTCGCCGCGCCGTCTTGTGGATTATGTGGTGGAAAAGTTTGGCCTGGGGACATGGATGAGTGTGATGGTGACAGGATGTGACAAGGAACACGGCAAACCTGCTCCGGATATTTATCTTGAATGCGCCAAGCTGCTTGAGGTTAATCCTGAGGGATGTTTGGTTATTGAGGATTCTACCAATGGGATCTTATCGGGCAAGAGGGCCGGTATGCGTGTCTGTGCTTTTACAGGGACACGGACGAAGGAGTTTGATCTGAGTGACGCGGATTTGGCGATCCATGAATATTCATGGGAAACGTTCCAGAAAGTCGCAAGGATCATGTAAGGGTATACGGATTATGTCAAGAAGGATTATGTCAAGAATTTTTAGGCAAAGGAATTGGGATTATGTCCAGTCATTTGATACAAAACCATTTCACAGCTACAGGCATTGTTTTCAACGGCAAGAACGAAATCTTGATGATCAACCACAAGAAACAACGGGTATGGTTGCCTCCCGGCGGCCATATTGAGGAAAACGAGCTGCCGGACGAAGCTGTGCTCAGAGAGATCTTCGAGGAAACCGGCGTCAGGGCGGCGCTTATGCCCTTTGGACATGATTTATCTGTCGCCCAAGAGAATTGCCGGGAATTGGCGCGTCCGTTCACCATTCTGTTGGAGGATATTGAGAAGGACGGATGCCACAATCATATTGATTTGGTTTATTTGTGCCGGGCACTGAATGAGGATTTGACGCCACAGGATGCGGAGACTGACGGTGTCGGCTGGTTTTCTTGTGAGGAGATCAAGGAATTGAATACTTATGAGAATGTGGTCAAAACGGCGGCGAAAGCCCAGAGGCTGTGGTTGCTGGCAAGAAATACCACTTGACAATGTGACTTACATAAGTGAGTATGGTATTGAGAAAAGACTTACTAAGGTAAGTCATGTGAAAAAGGAACCGGGGAGGCCAAACACTGATAATATGGAAAGAAGTGCGGCCTTAATGACCCACTTAAGTAAGTTAAAACGGAAGGAGCGGGAAAGGTGCAGGCAAGGTGCAGGCAAGGTGATCGGCACGCTGTTTGAAAGATAAGTGGCAGATATTTTTGACCGAATCCGATAGAGACATAAAAACGAGATAGGAGCGTGTTATGATGCGAACAATGTTATTCAAGTTATCCATTGCTTTGCTTCTGAGTATACACTGTTTTGCCCCAGATGTTTACGCGGCGGACAACGACCCCAATATGATCCCTAACGGCAATTTCGAAGTATCTGTCCCCCGCTCCCTAGACGGAACCGGGAGCAACATTCTTACCCTTGAAACCGGCTCCGCAAATCTCAATACCAATGACAACATCAATAACAATACCACCGCTTTGAGGGTGAAACAGCAGGATAAAAACGCATTTGTCGCCTTCCCAATTTCTCTTGAGCGCGGCAAGACCTACAACTACAGATTTGATATTTTGGTGCTTGAAGACAATCTTGAAAACACTGAGCTCAACAATCTCAAGGTGCCCCCGGTATTTCGCTTCGGTGACCCTTCATATGGAAGCGATAATCACTTCACCGGGGAAAAGTTGGTGAACAGCGGCATGTGGACATCTGTTACAGGTTCTTATACAGCCATGAGGAGTGTCCTTAATAACACGCCCCTTCCTGACAACGCAACCCCTGAATATGCGCACTTCGTGATTTATGTAGCCACCCCCGGAACCAATCTTTTAACTTACCTTATCGATAATGTGGAGCTGATAGAGAGTGGAACGAACGAAAACCTGATTCCCAACGGCAAATTTGAAGAGTCTGTCCCTCAGTCC
>WRHI01000036.1 GCA_009783315.1 Peptococcaceae bacterium | reverse complement strand
GAATAGTCTTTCTTGTTTGAAAACCTCAGCGGGTATCTTTTTTGTTATTCCATGTTGTTTCGCATTGCCGGTTCTGTCCAGCCATTCGTTAAATGATTCGTTCCAGATATCGATGCCCACGAATTGCCGGTTTTTGGCGAAATTCCCCTTGAAGTATTTTACAACGGCTTCTGTTCTTCCCTTTGTCTGGGGATCATTGCCACGGCATAAATAGACGTCAAAACCGCTGCTCAGCCGGAACTGTTCAAATTGTTGCGTAAAGATTATGTCGCCATAGTTCTCGTCTACGGCGAGCAATCGGTCTTGGTCAAACACGAGCTCCTTAGGCATCCCGCACAGGTATTCAAAGCATGTCCGCAATGTCTGTACGAACTGTACGGCTGTCAGCTTCTGTGTATACCACACGCCCCACTTGTATCTGGAATGCGACAACACCGCTGCCACGCAGTAGAGCTTGATGTGGCGCGACTTGTATGCGTCGCGCACCCACGCTTCGCCGAGATCGACCTGCATTTGCCGGCCCATCGGAGGATCGTCTACAGCCTCATATTGCCTCATCGACTCCTTCGTCTTTGGTATTGCGTACTTTTTCCTTAACTCTTCTACGAAGCGACGGGTGGTTCGTTCGGCAACGGATATCTGGTAGTGCTCTTTAAGCCAATCATACACTTGGGCTGCTGACATATCCGGATACCGCTTTAGCCAGTCTACTATGACACCCTCGTACAGTTCTAAGCGCCGCCTCCTTTCCCTGTTGAGCTGCCTTTCTTCGAATTCTTCTGATGTCATCGCCAAGTATTTGCTCACCGTTCTGAAGTCAATTTGCTGTTTTTCAGCGATTTTCCGTTTACTGAAACCCTCGTTCCACATGCTGTGAATGTTGTAATACATTTGCCACCTCTCCAACTTTTTTCTCCTCCCTCACGATGTTTTTGTGTCTTTGACACCTTAACATTTTCGGAAGGGTGCTGTATTTTGGGTGGCCGTTTTTGCTGTATTTTTGCTGGCCGTAGGTGCTGGATTTTTATTGGCCATTTTTGCTGTATTTTATTATACCGCTAACACCAGGTTTATATCCGACAGCTATTTATATAGAAGCCGGTCTTAATGACGAGGCAGTAGCCGACTACATCGAAGGACTAGACCGGAGGTATTCCGCGGGAGGTAATGGTTCCCCATACAGAGGGCTCCTTGAGTTCATCAAGTCCGCTCAAGAAACGCAATGCGAAGTTGACGAAGAGAAAATTGCAAGTGCGGTGACCGGTTCGTCCACTGAGTTACAACATCCGGGCCATCAATTCTATCGAGATTTGGTTAACATACTGCCAGGGGTGGCTGCTCCACTTATTCTACGAGTGGAGAAGATTGACTGTGTGAAATCTGGTGGGATCCGCCTTAACGTCTTGACGGGGGTATTGCTCGGCCTTAAAGACGCTGAACTTGATCGATTCAACAAGAGCAGATTGCCTGTGGAGGAAGTACGTGCGATCCTCCGAATAAAAGTCCCGAATTCCTTGGCTTACCTCCTTCATCGTAACAATCTTCGCTCCTTCGATCTATGGTCATTAGAAGGCTCAACGGAGCCGGTGTCCGCAACTGTTGCCTGGCTTGTTCGCGCCGTTGGATGGTTATGTGACGAGAATAATCACCTGGCGATGCGGATGATTCAAAACTTGCCGGAAGCTATTGCCTCCGTGCCAGTTGCTGATCGCGGATGGGGAACTGACAATGAAGATGTTCGAGAAGGTTTCAACGAAATGAGCAGAAAGCAACCTCGCTTGTGGGAGATATACGGTCCGAAAATTGAAGCGGCGGCTGATCTCGTGGGTCAGTGGCGCGATGGAGGTTGAATAAATGCAAAGCGAATATGGGGTAGCTAGATTCTGACGCCGGGGGTAAACCCAAGTGGCAGCACAATAGGATCATATCCCTTCCCCTAAGTGTTGAGCATGGAAGGGATTAGGGATATAATGAAGATATCTTTCAGCCATAACAGGAGGTAACCATGAATATAGACACGAATAGCCTTATCTCGATAGCAGAGGCAAATCAAGACTTTGCCAAAGTTGCCCGGATTGTTGATGAAACAGGTTCGGCAATCATCCTGAAAAACAATACTCCGCGATATTTGGTAATTGATTTTCATCAAACGGAACAAGAGCGACAAATTCCTGATGAAGATATACTCGCTATTTCAAAACGGCTTCTTGAACAGAACCTTGAAGCATATAAGGAACTGGCGAAATGAAAAGACCGACCACGGAACAAGTCAAAGCTATACATGCGGATATGATAGCCCTAACAGGTGGAGCAACAGGATTACGGGACGCTGGAATGTTGGAATCCGCTTTGGCAGTTCCGTTCCAAACATTTGACGGATATCCTTTATACCCGTCAATTCAGCAAAAGGCGGCTCGCATGTGTCATTCGTTAATACAGAACCACCCTTTTGTTGACGGCAATAAAAGAACGGGTATGCCAAAATCTTGATAATTGACGGATACGTGCGAGTTGGTGAAGAGTTTTGGACATACGAGACACTCAAAGCATACCAAAACCTTTATAAGTGATGGTTGAGTTCTAAGTTGACGCCAATAAGATGCGTTGAACACGATCATAAATATCCTGTGCAGAAGCAGCGACCTCAAACATGAAATCTACATATGGGGGGAGGGTAACCATGCGGCTATTTATCGCTATAAATTTTGATAACAACACTCGCGTCCATCTCCTTGATTTGCGGGACAAACTGTGTTCTCGCTCTGCGAGCGGAAATTTTAGTCTGCCGGAGAATCTGCATCTGACATTGGCGTTCATTGGGGAGGTTCGCCCAGAGAAAATCAATAAGATAGAAACAATTCTGGAAACGGTTGCATTTAGCCCTTTCGAGGCGACAATAGACAGACTGGGCACCTTTTCGCGAGGAGCACTCTGGTATGCGGGATTACTAAAACACAACAATTGACACACTTAATACCGATATGCTATAATTCGACGGTGCAAGCGGTTTGAACCATGAGCGTTTCGAGGTGTGGCTCAGTTTGGTAGAGCGCTGCGTTCGGGACGCAGAGGCCGCAGGTTCAAATCCTGTCACCTCGACCATATTAAGACACATCCGGGTGTGGCGCAGATTGGTAGCGCGCTTGACTGGGGGTCAAGAGGCCGCAGGTTCAAATCCTGTCACTCGGACCATGACTTCACAAGAGAGAGGGGTGAGCAGTTGTCTCACTCCTTCGTCGCAAGGTTACATTTCGAGGCGTAGCTCAGTTTGGTAGAGTGCTTGCTTTGGGAGCAAGATGCCGCAGGTTCGAATCCTGTCGCCTCGACCATCTCGGGTAAGGAGGGAAACGCTCGAATGAGTTTTTTTGAGCATCTCAATAGAGAGTTCGCTCACTCTAAAGAAGCGTTTCTCTATACAATCAGTCAATTACCAAACGCGGAGTCGATTGTTGTCAATATAAGCATAGGCAGTCTTTCACATAACACAGGGCTGCTGAATATTAGAAGCTTTAAGAATTTCACAAGGGATGTCGCGGAGTTGGTGAATTCTAATTCACGAAGACGTGTGGTTATTGTCGTTTCGGATTCTTTGGAGGAGACGAAACATCAATATCTGCATCCATCGGATGTTTCGGATAATCCCCCGACGAATTCCAGTCTTTACTCGGCTTTAATATCGTTGGTTCACAATGACATAGTCAACCTGTTCCATGACGGCTTTTCGAATTACAATTTAAGAGTCATCGGATTTTCTGTATCCTCGATGGAAACGGATGTTGCCGGGGAACTCAATAAAAGATTGAGGACAATTGAAGGGATAGTCGCCTCGGGAACCAAAACAGACAATGTCAAACTTAAAGCCATAAAAGATTTGCTTCACGCAAAAAAGAGCATGGATCGCGGAACGACATTCAAAGCGAAAAAGACGGCGGAAACCATAAAACAGTTGTTCCGGAATTTTCCGAGAATCATTCCGATTATCATGGAGGATGTATCACAGAAGGAGAACCCCTGCGAAGAAGATGACGGATTCGCGGCCAAAATAGCCATGGCCATTAATGCTGACGCGGTCGTATCGATCTCCGGGAAAGGAATGCTCTATACATTGGATCCACTAAAAAGTACCAAGACACAGCCATTTTACTGTTTTGACACAAGCAGAAAATGTCCTTTTGATGATGCGCGGCGCGCTGAACTGGCGACAAAGTTGAACGCGGCCAAGAATATCAATGCCCGCAACAAGGCGATTCCCATGATTCTAACGTCCTATAATACGCCGTATACCCTCCGCGGTCTGTTCGACAGAAATTCAATTGAAAAAATATGCGTCAACGGTGAATATCCGACCTTCACCATATTTATTAATTCTCAGAGAATCGAATTGCCAATCGAAAAGCAGGTCGTTTCCGGCGCCGTTGTCATCGATGAGATGGCGGCAAACGAGCTGATCAACTCCAGTCACAACTTGCTTTCTGTCGGGATAGTCGATGTACGTGGCGACTTTGAGGCCAAATCTTGCGTGGCCATTTTAGACAAAGATCTCCTTGAGATAGGCCGCGGTATTGCCAGGTTGAGCAGTGCCGAGACGAGAGAAAAAATGAGTCAAAAAGGGGAAACAATTATTACACGCCAAAAAATGTATGTTAACGCAACTTACAATAATAAAGATGGTTCATCATAGAGAAGATCCGGTTCGGAGGTGATATCATTGGACGAAAAAATCCCCATAAACGGAGCGTCGCCAATAAATGGCAAAAGGCTTGTTATCAAAATAGGGACGTCATCGCTTACCCATTGTACAGGGCGTTTGGATTATCGTCACATAGAGGAAATGGTCAGCGTAGTATGTGACTTGAAAAACATGGGATATGAGATTGTTTTGGTATCGTCCGGAGCCGGCGGCATCGGGTTGGGCAAAATCAATCTCAGTGGAAGACCCGAGGAAGCGGCGAAAAGGCGCGCGTTGGCTGCCACGGGACAGAGTGGGCTCATGGCAATCTATGAGGAACTCTTTAATATTTACAATCAGCGTGTGGCGCAGGTGCTGCTGACAAAATCGGTCCTTGAAGATCCCACCAACTACAACAATATTAGAAATGTATTCAGTGAAATGCTCGCATACAGAGTATTGCCTATCGTTAATGAGAATGATGTTGTTGCGGCGGATGAGGTCGATTCCGATGATTTGTTCGGCGATAATGATACACTGTCGGCTTACGTCGCAAAGTTAGTTAAAGCAGATGTTCTGATTGTCTGGACGGATATAGACGGGTTGTATAACAAAGACCCAAGACGATATCCCGATGCGCAGCTCATACCTGTTGTCACCTGTATTGATGATGAGACATATCGGATGGCGGGAGACGTTGGCTCATCAAGGGGAAAAGGTGGCATGAAAACAAAATTGGACGCCGCCAGAATAGCGATTGATTCCGGAATAGATATGATTATCGCGAACAGCCGTCACCCGGAAGACCTATATGATATTCTTGAAGACAAAGGAATAGCCACTCGGTTCAGGTCAAACGTCCAGAAAATTGAATCCCTATAGTAGGAGGTACTCGACAATGACCACAAAGAAAAGGGTCGAATCCATAACTGATATGGATGTGGATTTCTCGAAATGGTATACGGATGTGGTTTTGAAGGCGCAACTGGCTGCATACTCCGGCGTGAGAGGATGTATGTATATCCATCCCTACGGGACAGCCTTGTGGGAAAATATACGGACAGAGTTGGACATCCGTTTCAGAGCGACCGGCCATGAAAATGTCATGTTGCCCATGTTTATCCCCGAAAGCCTATTGCAAAAAGAAGCGGATCATGTGGAAGGGTTCGCTCCTGAGGTTGCTTGGGTTACTCATGGCGGGAATGAAAAACTGACTGAAAGACTGTGTGTGCGGCCAACCAGCGAGGCGCTGTTCTGCGACTACTACAAGGGAGTTATCCACTCATACAGGGACTTGCCAAAATTATACAATCAGTGGTGCAGTGTTGTGCGTTGGGAAAAGACGACCCGTCCCTTTTTAAGGACGGCGGAGTTTTATTGGCAAGAAGGGCACACCATGCACGAAACGGCAGAAGACGCCATGGAAGAAACCGAGAGGATGCTAAACGTGTATGCTGAGTTCTGCGAAAAGGTTCTTGCCATTCCTGTGATTAAAGGGCGCAAGACGGAAAAAGAGAAATTCGCGGGCGCGGTAGCGACATACACCATTGAAGCTCTTATGCATGACGGGAAAGCTCTTCAAGCGGGGACATCGCATTATTTTGGCGATGGTTTCGCGCGGGCGTTTGATATCACATTCACGGGGCGTGACGGAACCATCAAAACGCCTCATCAGACCAGCTGGGGGATGAGCACCCGTATTATCGGCGGCATCATCATGACCCATGGGGATAACAGCGGATTGGTGCTGCCTCCCATTGTGGCGCCAATTCAAGTTGTGATCATCCCCATTGCTCAGAATAAACCAGATGTGATGGAGACAACGGAAAAAATCAGGGAACGTCTGGCCAAAATTTGTCGTGTCATACTGGACAATGATGATGCGAACAGCCCGGGATGGAAATTCTCTGAGTATGAAATGAAAGGCGTTCCCCTTCGGGTGGAATGCGGCCCGCGGGACATCGAGAAAGGGACTTGTGTTGTTGTGCGCCGGGATAACGGGGAAAAAATCACTGTGAATATGGATTGCCTTGAAGAACAAATCCCTGCTCTCTTACAAGCTGTTCATGAAGGGTTGTTCTTGAAGGCCTTAAAGCGCAGAGAAGAGACCACGGGTTCCGCGGCGAGCATGAGCGAAATGGTTTCCTTAGCGGCGGATATCAAGGGTGGTTTGCTTAAGGCCATGTGGTGCGGGGATGAAGCGTGCGAGATTAAGCTGAAAGAAGAAGCGGGCGTGACAAGTCGATGCATTCCGTTTGAACAGATGCCCATTTCTGATGTCTGTGTTTGTTGCGGAAAGCCTGCGGAGCAGATGCTTTATTGGGGCAAGGCCTATTAATCCACTCTTTATGCAAAACGTGTTATAATAACATCCAGAGGTATAAGCCAGAGGTGAGTCGACATGAAGACAAGCTGTGACATGGTTTTAGAGCAGCGCCAGAAGCTTGTTCTGACTCCTGGGATGTTGCTGAACATGCATGTTCTTCAGATTCCAACACTTGAGCTGGATGCTTATATTCAAAAAAAACTGCAAGAAAATCCCTTTCTTGAAGAGTGTGATTATCATGAAACAGAAAGAAATAAGAAACCGGCGCGTGAGGATAAGCGCGCGGACGGCGAAATTGTCAATAACCAGCGGGAGAAAGACCGGCGTCAAGAAAGACTTGACAATCTGTTGAGCTTATACCCTCAAAGCGAGAACACCTACAGCCAGGGCGGCTGGGCAGAATCCTCCCCCCGCGACCCCATGGTACAGCCAAGCTTATATGAACATCTCGATTTTCAACTTTTGCTTGAGACCAAAGACCGCAAAGAGACGGCAATCGGCCGATATTTGATTGGGAATCTGGATGAAGCAGGGTACTTGACCTTGAGTCTGGAAGACGCGTCCAAGGGTCTGGGCATTGACATAACCGAAGTTGAGAAGGTTCTCGGCCTGATTCAGACGTTCCATCCCCACGGTGTCGGCGCCCGCAGCCTGGCCGAATGTATTTTGTTGCAGCTTAAGCATTATGGTAAGGAAACCGAGCTGATCCCAACAATCTTAGAGAACCATATCGAAGATCTGGCTAAAGGCCGATTGCCTAAGATCGCTGCCAGTTTAAATATCTCCATCCGCGAAGTTCAGGCCGCCTGGGACCTTCTTCGTGAAGTTAATCCCAAACCGGGACTTCAGTATAAAGGATCCACGGCACCCTATATTCGTCCCGATGTTTTTGTCGTTAAAGATCAGGACGAATATCATCTCATCATCAATGACAATGGCTTGCCGAGACTGCGTCTCAATCAAAAATATCTTGATCTCATGGGGCAGCCGGAGCTTCTTGCTCCTGAAACCCGGGACTATTTGCGGGAGTATATGGAATCTGCTTTCAGCCTCATGCGAAGCATACAGCAGCGTCAGATCAGTCTTTATAAAGTGGCGCGGTGTATCCTTGATTATCAGCGCGCTTTTCTGGAACACGGTATTGAGCGCCTGAAGCCTTTAACCATGCGCGAAGTGGCCGAACAGATTGCTCTGCACGAATCCACAGTCAGCCGTGCCGTTCGCAACAAATATATACAGACGCCCCGGGGTCTCTATGAAATGAAATATTTTTTCGGAGCCGGCGTAGAAGGCCAGGTCCGTGAAGGCAAAGTCAGCGCCAAGAAAGTGAAACATCTTATTGAGCAGATGGTTTGTGTCGAAGATACGGCCAGTCCTTACAATGACAACAAGATTGTTTCCTTGCTTCATGAAAAAGGAATCAGCGTCTCTCGCCGCACGGTTGCGAAATACCGGCAGGAGCTGGGGATTCCTTCGATAGCGGCTCGGAAAAGATATGAGTGAGAATTCTTGGTATTTGTGATTAGAGTGGAGGCATGGTAGTATAAAATTTGGGGTTGGGCAAATGCATGGGAGTTGCCTCGGGAATTGCCTCGGGAATTGCGTTTTGTGTGGTCAATGTGGTGATTTTTCGATCCTGGACAGTTTCGGGCTGCGCGGGCTTGCTGTTGAGCCGCGCCAAGGCTTAGGTCTGGCTGTCGATCTGGGAACCACAAGCGTTGTGTTGGTGTTGTTTGACTTGCTGACGGGCGCAGCCGTTTCGCGCCACGGGTTCATGAACCCGCAGAGGATTTATGGCCCGGATGTGATTTCCCGCATCAGCGCCGCGAACGACGGACACCTGGACAAACTCCATGGTTTGATCACAGAGAGTTTGTCAGCCGGCATCACGGTACTGCTGACGTCCCAAAACCTGCCGCCAGACAGCGTTGCCGACATAGTCGTGGCAGGCAATACGACAATGGCCCATCTGCTCCTGGGGCTCTCATGTGAAAGCCTGGGCGTTTTCCCTTTCAAGCCGGCCCATGAGCTGCCGGGGAACGATGGTGTTATGCGCGTCGTCCCATGGCTATCGGGGTTTGTGGGAGGTGATATTACGGCGGGGCTCCTGAGCGTTTTGACGGAGGGCAAACGGTGTTTCGTACTCATTGACCTGGGCACGAACGGCGAGATAGCGCTGTATAACGACGGCAGTCTGACGGTCACATCAGTGGCGGCGGGACCGGCCTTCGAGGGCGCCAAGGGTGGCACCGCGTCTGGGGTGCTGGACGATCTCGCGTTCCTCGTGAGGGAAGGGCTTGTGGATAAGAAAGGGCGCCTTCGCGAAAACTCAACCCTGTTCACACAGAGAGAGATACACGACCTCCAGTTAGCCAAATCCGCCGTCCGTACGGGTTTTGAGATTGTGCTGGAATCGGCGAACCTGAGCATCAGAGAGCTTGACGCTGTGTATCTTGCGGGCGGTATTGGACAGGCGATGAAGGTGTCCGGCGCCGTTGCTGTGGGACTGTTGCCCGAAACCATTGAGGACAGAGTGCAGGCTGTGGGCAACGCGTCCCTGAGCGGCGCGGCGCGTCTGCTGCTGGCGCCGGAGGGATCAGGGGACGAGATGGAAAGGATGCGTGGGGCACGGGAAATCAACCTTGCGGAACACCCCCGTTTTCACGAATTGTTTGTATCGAATCTGTTTTTTTGACGGAGAGAGCGGAAGAACGATCTACATATTAATTTGTCCCACCGGGGGAGGTGATGCCCGTTGACCAGGACACAGAGAGTTTACGATGCCATCGCCCGGCGGTGGACAGACAAGGTTCCCAAGGGGGAATGGTGTTTGTCGGCAGGGCTCATCGCCGGCATCCTCGGGTGTCAAGGCGCCATCGGGTGGGAACAGGAAGCCGCGGCACGAGAGTCCCTGGGTATGGACTTAGTGGTTCTGGGGGCAGACCAGGAGGACCCCTCTGAGCTGGATTATGAAGAGTTCAGGCGCTGGCGCAGAGAAACCGACTTTTTCATATTTGCTCTTATTAACGGCCCTTTCCAAGGGCTTGCCCGTAAGATGGGCTGGACGGACTTCTTCTTGATGTTGGGTGACCGGGATGACCGGGATGACCGGATTGGGGAAATGGCTGCCCGACAGTCAGCCTTGAGCTTGGCATCTGCCAAAAACGCTCTCAGAAACGGCGCCCACGCCGTTCTTATCGCTGATGACGTTGCCCAGACGGAGGGGTTTTTGGTCAGCTATCCCTTGTTGCGCGATATTTTTGTTCCTCTGTGGAGAGCAAGTGTCCAAACGTTAAAAGAAGAAAAGGTTCCCGTGTTCTTTCATTCTGACGGCAATGTGAACGGCTTGCTGCCGGACTTGATTGCCGCGGGTTTTGCCGGGCTTCATTCCTTGGAACCGGCTGCCGGAATGGACATCGCCTATATTAAGAGACAGTACGGCGCTGATCTCTGTTTGATGGGCAACATCGATCTGGGCTTTCTTGTCCAAGCAGAGGCCGAAGAAATCGCGGTAAAGGTCAAACAACTCATGGACGCAGCGGCTCCGGGGGGCGGCTATATTTTTTCCACCAGCTGCGGCTGTTTGGGGGACGAAGTCCCCTTTGCCAACCTCATAACACTGTATCAGTGCGCGGAAGAATACGGGATCTACCCACAGTCCTCATGATAACAAATCGGCATTAAGATATATTAAGGGAGGGGGGAGAGGACTTGAAAGACCTTAACACAGAGGCAGCCAAAGCCGGCACAGATGAATTGGTTGCGGCGATCGCCAACGGAGAGAATATTGAAGCGGTTGTGTTGGCCCAAAAACTTCTGGATCTTGGCCTTGACCTGGAGACCATGGTCGAGGCAGGTCCCACCAAGGCTCTGGAATCCCTCAGTAATAAATGCAATAACGACGAGTTTTGCCTCTTGGAAATATTGCTGGCGGGCCGGGCCATGATGGATGTTATGGAGCAAGTGGTTAGTCAGCACGCCGGGTTCGCGGCCATGGTTGAGGCTCAGAACCGGCCGGCCTTTGTTTTAGGGACGATCAAGGGGGACATGCACGATCTGGGCAAAAATGTTGTTGCTATGATGCTGAAACTTGAGGGCTATAGGGTTATCGATTTAGGCAAAGATGTGGAACCGGAAAGATTTGTCGATGCCGCTGTTAAAGAGCAGGCCGGGTACATTGGTGTCAGCAGTTTGATAACAACCACCATCCCTTCTGTGAGGAAGGTCAAAGAGTTGGCGGCTCAGGCCGGGTTGACCGATGTTAAGGTGTTGGCGGGCGGCGCCGTTTTGCGTCAGGCAGAACCCCAGCAACTCAATGTGGATTTTGTAGCCCAGAGCGTTTTTCACCTCTTGCGTTATTTGAGAGGAGAAAGTGAGGCGGAAACGTGAAAATGACTTCATTAACCAGGTTTACCGAAACGTTGCAAGGGAGCCCAACGGATCGCCGATGTTGTATGCCGTTGGTTTTTGGTTATGCCGCAAATGCGGCGGGAATATCCCTTAAGGACGCCCTCACCAAGGCGGAGGCGCTGGCGTCTTCTCAACTTTTAGCGCAAAAACTCTTTGGTTACGATGCTGTTTACGTTTATGGGGGCAGCGTCTTGGAAGTCGAAAGCCTTGGGGCGCCTCTCGTTTTTCCGAAAACGGATTATCCTTACTTGGATCCGGATTACAGACCCGGGAATCTGAATGAACGCCTTGACCAACCCTTGCCTGATCCTACCCGACACAGCAGAATGCCAATTCTTCTTCAAGCAGCGAAGGTTCTACGGCAGGAAATTGGCCGTCAGGTACCGGTGGTGGGCGTTGTCACCGGACCTGTAACTGTTGCGGCCCAGGTTCTGGGGTTAGAAACAATGCTGCTCCTGTTTGTTGAACAACCGGAGAGAATACAAAGCTATTTGGAGAAGATCACAATCCTGTCCCGCAATCTGGCCTTGGCGCTGTTGGAAGCCGGCGCTCATGGTATTATGATTATGGATCCGGTGTCCTCCCAAAGCATTATTCCCTTGAGGCTGTTTCGGCAGTTTTCTTTGCCATGGCTGCGGAAAATATTCCAAAGCTGCCGGGAAGCAGGCGCATTAACCTGTTGTCTGACCATTACCGGAAAAGTCGGCGATTTCCTTCCTTTGTTTCCCGACACCGGCGCGGATATGGTCACTTTGGACTACGAGGTGGCTATGGACAGAGCGTTTCAACAGCTTCCCGAGACAGTTGTTCAGGGAAATGTCCGGCCTTTTGATTTTGTGGAGCGCGGCCCCGACGACATCCGGAATGAATGCCTGAAACTGCTCCGCCTTGCGGAGAACCGGCGGGGCTATATACTGTCCGCCGGCTGTGAACTTCCGCTCAACAGCAAAAAGGTGAACGTTGAGGCTATGATGAGTGTTGTGTGACCGTTTCGAGTACTCAAGGGAGGTGGGGGTGTTGTCTCAAGGCGTCAGCAAAGAGCATATGGCGGCTTTGATTAAAATCAATAACATAACGGGGTATCTGCCTCTGGATCTATGGGAGATCCTGGGCGTGATCGCCCGGGAACTGGAAGAACTCTATTATCCTTACAAAGCCCATTTTCACTTGGCTTTCCCTCAGTCCGAAGGGCACCCGAAACACCATCATGAAGACGATTGTATACACTTTTATGATGGGGCCGAGGAAACGTGCCGGGCTGTGGCGGAACAGCTGCCGGTTCTGGTTTATGATACCCAGACGGAAACATGCTCAACGTGCCAACATAAGGATGCTGACCGGCCCCAGCCCCACATCTGTGTTCCCTTGGTTTCGGGATCGCAAGCCTTTGGGATTCTTTCCCTGTTAGGTTCCGAGCCGGTTAAATTGAGCCGGGATCAATTGGAGCTTCTGCTGGCTCTGGCAAACCAGACGACAGCCACGATTCAGAGGGCTAACCTGTTTGATCACTTGGCGCGCGAGAAGGAGGCGCTGGCCCGGCTGAATCGGTGCCATAAAGCATTAAACCAGGATCTGAAAGGAACCATTGATCGGCTTAAGGCCACGCAGCAGCAGTTGATTCTTTCGGAACGATTGGCGGCGGCCGGGCACTTGGCGGCTAACTTCGCCCATGAGGTTAACAACGCCTCAGGAATCATCTTGACCCGTTTGGAATGCCTGGATCTGGAAGCCAAAGAAAAGGGGCTTCCGCCCTCCGTACAGAAAGATTTTGCGATCATAAAAAAACATATCAACCGTATCTCACAAATCACTTATGGCTTGTTGGATCTTTCCCGGCAAACGTTACAGAAAGTGACCCCTGTCGCAGTTAATGACTTGATTACAGAAACCGTGGAGTTTCTCGAACGACAATTCTCCGGCAACAAAGTTTGTTTCTCTTTGGGGTTGGGGGAAGCGCCTCTGATCAAAGGCAGCTTCGAACATCTCCAACAAGTTTTGATCAATCTTTTGACCAACGCCCGGGACGCCATGCCCCAGGGGGGGATGATTGAAATTGCGACGGGGGTGGACTCCGAGAAACGTATGCTCATCATTGCTGTCCGCGATAACGGGATTGGTATTTCGCCAAGTCACATCGATCGTATTTTTGATCCCTTCTTCACCCTCAAGGAGAAGGGGACAGGCATGGGCTTGGGATTGTCCATTAGCTATAATATCATTCAAGAACATGGCGGGCGTATTGTGGTCCAGAGCGTGGAGGACGAGGGGACGACTTTCACGATTGAGCTGCCAGTTAATTCTGAGGAGGATTCAAATCATGCCGGAGAAGAGGCGGATTCTGGTCATTGACGATGAAGTTGATATGTTGGAAACGATGGGACGTCTCTTGCGGCGGCTGGGTTATGAAAAAACGACACTCATCGACGATACCCGGGTCGAAGAGGTTCTGGCCGAGTTGCGGCCGGAGATCATTTTGACCGACTGGGTTATGCCCAAGCTGAATGGTCTCGAAGTGCTCAGAATGGCCCGTGATATGCTGCCGGATTCACAGGTTATCATTATTACCGGGTTTGCGACGATTGAGTCGGCTGTCAACGCGATTAAAGAGGGGGCCTTTGATTATCTTTCCAAACCATTTACTTCCGACCAACTTGAAGTAACCATTAAAAGGGCGGAAGAGAAACTGGATTTAAAGGCGGAAAACCAAAGCTTGCGTTCCCAACTCAAGGAGAAATATGATTTCAGCAACATCATTGGCGCCGGTGGCGGCTTGCGGCATATCGTGGAAATGATCCGTAAAATATCCGCCAGCGAAACCAACGTGCTGATCTTAGGGGAAAGCGGTTCCGGCAAAGAATTGATTGCCCGCGGCATTCACGCCAACAGCACCAGGAGGAACGGCCCCTTCGTGGACATTAACTGCGCTTCTTTGCCCAATAATCTTCTGGAAAGCGAACTCTTCGGCCATGAAAAAGGTGCTTTTACCGGTGCTCATACCGGCAAAGTCGGTCTGATGGAAGTGGCCAACAGAGGGACGCTGTTTCTGGATGAGATCGGTGAAATGAGCAAAGAACTTCAGACCAAACTTTTAAAGGCTTTGGAACAACGTTCCTTCCGACGGGTAGGGGGAACCAAAGAAACCCACGTGGATATCAGGATTTTGGCGGCGACGAATCGGGATCTTGAAGAAGCGATCTCCCAGAGTGAGTTTCGCGAAGATCTCTACTACCGCCTTAATGTTATTTCTATTCACCTGCCGCCGCTGCGCGAACGCGTTCAAGATATACCCCTGTTGACTTTTTCTTTTCTGCGTCAATTCGCTGAGCATGTTGGCAAACAGCTTCATTCTGTCGCCCCCGACGCCATGGAATTGCTGCAACACTATGCTTGGCCGGGCAATGTGCGTGAACTGAAAAATGTTATCGAAAGAGCGGTGGTTCTGTGCGAAACGGAGGCTATCACAGCCGCCGACTTGCCGGAGCGTTTGCATAAAAAAGGAAGACTTTCCTTGCAGACTGTCCTCAGTCCGGATGTTCCTTTCCATCAGGCAAAAAATGAATGGATTGAGATTTTTGAAGTGACCTATCTTCAGAAGCTGTTGGAAAAGCACAAAGGAAACATTTCTGAAGCTGCCAGATCCTGCGGCGTAGATAGAAAGACGATTCACAGGCTGGTGACCAGGTACAGCCTCAAATAAAAAACGCACCTTAAAGTGAGACAACAAGTCCCCATGACTGGGACAACAATGTCCCGGTCATGGGGCTTTTTCTATTAATTACAAGCTCATTTGAGACCTTGTTCAGGGTGGCACGGTTTTTGCTTTCTTAAACGAGTTGAGAGGATCTATTGAGATGACATGCTAACAACATATTGTGAGGTGAGGTGAAAAATGAACCTATCAAAAACACTCGTCGCCACGCTGATCCTGGTAGGAACGGTCATAGGCTTTATGCTTTTTGCTCCATACGCTGTTCCTCCTCAGCCCGATGAGGATAGCCAGGTTCCGGGCGCGCAGACCTTTGTGGCAGTCTGTACAAGTTGTCATGAGACCGACAGGATTCAGAGTTACAGCAAGGATCTGAGCTGGGCGGAGATTGTCACGTTAATGGAGAGCTTTGGCGCTATGATTTCCGAGGAAGAGGCCGGGGAAATTGAGAATTACCTGAATGCCGCCTATCCAGGGGAGTAAAGTGTTTGTTAACGCCGACAGAACGGATGAAAGACGGGAAAATGGTGGAATGGTCTCGGTGAGCTTGTGAATGGCGGAAATTGTTATCGGAAGGAGAGGTGAAGACTTTGGATGAGGTGAAGACTTTGGCAGAAGTGAAAGCTGTAGAAGAAGAGAAAACCGCAGAAGAAGTGAAAGCTGCAGAAGAAGTGAAAGCTGCAGAAGAAGTGAAAGCTGCAAAAGAAGAGAAAGCTGCAGAAGAAGCAATAAGTGTAAAAGAAACGGAACCTAATACCGAGGCGTTGCCGGCCGTTCGGGCCAGAAAATTTTGGGCTGGCGTAACGATATTGGCGTTGAATTGTTGGGTTGCTCTGAGTTTGCTGATTATGATCGTCAAGAGCTGGGCCGCTTCCAATTGGAGTTGGGTCGCCATCTTGTGCGGTTCGCTGTGTTTCAGCGCTTCCCTGTCACTTTGTGCCTGGAAATCGATCGCGTTGGAGCAAAGAGAGGAAGGTGTTGAAGATGGAGCAGCCTAAGGAGGATCTTTCCAGACGCACGTTTCTCAAATATATGGTTGCTTTTCCTCTGACCGCAGGAGTCGTGGTGCCTCTGGCCATTGGCGGGGGCGCGCTGGCGCCGCCTCTTTCCTTAAAACCCCTTCCTCCCATAATGGCCGTGGCCTTGAGTGAGGAGATGGATGATAACCCTGTGGAATTCATTTATGATGGCGCTCCGGCTATTCTGTTTAAAAGAGGCGCGGAATATATGGCTTTCTCCAGAAAATGCACCCATTTGGGGTGTGTTATTTCCTGGGAAAAAGGTGCCAGACGGTTCAAGTGTCCCTGTCATGGCGGTGTGTTTAACGCCGATGGCGAAGTGATCAGCGGTCCGCCCAAGAAGCCGTTAACAAAACTGACAGCATGGGTGGACAACGGCATGGTCATGGTTCAACAGGAGGTGGGATAAAAGGTGAGTACAGAGATGAAGGATGTTGATGTCAAAACAATGCTGAAGGAAATAGGGGCCAAACCGGTGCCGGCGTCCGTCAGAAAATTCTATTATTGCTTCGGAGGACTCACATTTCTCACATTTTGCGTCCAAGTTCTGACGGGGATCATTTTGGCTATGTATTATGTGCCGACGCCGGAAGGAGCCTACGCGAGCATACAGTTCATCATGACGGATGTGAATATGGGTGCGGTCGTTCGTTCAATTCATCGCATAGCCTCGAATTTGATGGTGGTTTTTGTTCTCTTCCATATGCTGCGTGTCATTTTAACCAAGTCTTATAAACACCCGCGCCAGTTCAACTGGGTTGCCGGGGTTTGTTTGTTGCTGTTGACCTTAGGTTTCTGTTTTACCGGATACATGTTGATATGGGATCAGGTCGGGTATTGGGCCGCTGTTATCGGAACGCAGATCGCGGGGTCGATTCCCTTGCTGGGAGGGGTTCTCCAAGAAATGGCCCAAGGGGGGAGCAAAGTGTCCGGCGTCACACTGAGCCGGTTCTACGCTCTTCATATTGCCGGAATGCCGATCCTGGCCATCCTTTTCCTGACGCTCCATTTCATCATGATTCGCAAACAAGGGATTTCCCGCGGACTATAAGGAGGTGATTGAGTGGAAAAGCAAACAAAGAACAAGGGAACTGTTCCGTTCTTCCCGCATCATTTGTTATCGGAGGCGTCTTTAGCCTTTGCCTTCCTTGGCGTGATCCTTGTTCTGGCGGGTCTCTTTGAGGCTGAGCTGGGGCCGCCGGCGAACGCGTTGCAGACGCCGATCCATATTCTGCCGGAGTGGTACTTTCTATGGCTGTTTGGCCTGTTGAGACTGGTGCCCCAGACGGTTGGGCTGCTTATCCCAGTCCTTCTGATTGGCGGCCTCTTCTTGTTGCCCTGGTTAGACCGGAAAAAGGAAACATCCGCGAATCGGATAATCCTGCTCATCACCGGGCTTATACTGGTCGGGTTGGTGATTTTGTCGGTTGTGGCGCGCTTGCCCTGGTAATAGAAGGATTGGGGGGATGAGTAAGAGATGGCAAGAAACAAGGTGAGTTTCATGGTTGTTATTGTTTTTTTCGGCTTCGGGTTTCTGGCGGGGCTAACGGGCATCGTCGCCGCGGTTCCCGGTTATTCGCCGGACTCGGAACGGCAGCCGGATTTGGTTTACAATAAGGGGCTTGGGCCGTCGGGGCAGATTGCGGTTGAGGAGCCTGGCGGGGATCCGCTCCTGCCAGAAGACCTTGCTCTTCTTGGAAAAGGCGTTTTTTCAAGCAAGGGTTGTGTCCAATGTCACAGCATCTCAAGTTTGGATGTGGTGGCCGGGGTTTACGGACCCGATCTCTCCAACGCCATAACCAATGTACCCAACAAATACGCCAAAACTCTGCTGGAGTTCCTGCGTGAGCCGGAAGGCGTGATGGGTACAGTGCTGCCGGGTAAAAATGTTTCGGATCGGGACAAAGAAGGAATTGCTGAATATCTGGAAGGAGCGGCGACGCCGTAAAATGTGCTTATTTATAAAGGCGCTTTGAGGCCGCGCGGCCTCAGTGAAAGGGGAAAGACAGAATGACAGAAATCAAGAGTTTTGTGCAAAGCAACCTGAAAACGATCATCATCGCGGCTATCGCTTTGGGGGTTGGTATTCTGGCAGCCTTGCTTATCGCTTGGCAGTTCCCGGGCGGGGGCGTTGGCACATCCGCAAAAATCACGGATGAGACCATTGACGCCGCGGTTAAGACCTATGTTCCGCCCGGTCAACATGATGAGTATTATATGTTTAATTCCGGCGGCCATTCCGGACAGGTCTACGTCATTGGCGTCCCGTCCATGCGGAGGATTCGTACCATTCCCGTGTTTTCGCCGGACTCGGCTACAGGTTATGGCTGGTCCGAACACAGCAAAGAATTGATGGGCGATTACAATTGGGGCGATGCCCACCATCCGGGACTGAGTGAGACAAAAGGCGACTATGATGGACGCTGGCTGTTCATCAATGATAACGCCAACAGCCGGGTGGCGAGAATTGATCTGGATTCTTTCACCACCCAACAAATCTTGGGACCTGTGCCGAATTTGTATGGGCCCCACGGCGCGGCTTTCGTGACACCCAACACAGAATACTTCATGATGGCTTCCCGTTTCTCGGGGCCTGTTCCTTTTGGCAAGTTTGCTCCGCTGGAATCCTTTAGCGAAGAATACTTTGGCTGCATGGCGGCGGTTGCGGTGGATCCCCAAGACGGAACCATGAGTGTGGGGTGGGAACTCCTGCTGCCGCCTTGGTCCTTTGACCTGTCCGACGCCGGCAAAAAGGTGAGCGAAGGCTGGTGCTTCTTAACATGCTATAACTCTGAAGAAGCCTACGAGGTTCTGGAAGTGAACGCTTCCCAGAACGAGCGCGACTATATCGTCGCCATTAACTGGAAGCTCTGTGAACAGGCGGCCAAAGATGGTAAGTATACTGAAATCGGCGGTGCCAAAGTGATTGATCCCCGTCAGGTTCCCGGATCGGTCTATTTGGTTCCCTGCGCCAAGAGTCCTCACGGTGTTGATGTTTCGCCCGACGGCAAATATTTCATCGGCGCCGGCAAACTGGCTCCGGTCTGCACAGTATTCGGGTTCGAAGAATTGACCCAAGCCATTGACAAACAAGACTTCCAAGGAGAAGCATGGGGTTTGCCCGTTGTTAATTATGAGAAAGTTCGTGTCGCCGAAGTCGAAGTTGGCCTGGGACCCTTGCATACCCAGTTTGACGATAAAGGGTTTGCCTATACGACCTTATTCGTTGACAGCCAAGTCGCCAAATGGTCCCTCAAAGATTTCACAGTCGTTGATAAAGTGACCGTCCATTATTCACCCGGACACTTGGTCATGGCTGAGGGAGATACCGCCTCCCCTGACGGCAAATATTTGGTCTCTCTGAACAAACTCGCGAAAGACAAATTCCTGCCCGTGGGTCCTTCTCATCCGGAATCGATGCAGCTTGTTGACCTGACATCGGACAAAATGAAAGTTATTTACGACGCTCCTATCGATCCGGAACCCCACTATGGTCAGATGATCAAAGCGGATAAAATCAAACCCTTTTTGGTGTATCCGAAGAATGAGAACAAGGAGGGGGCCGTCTATTCACAGGATAAGGCGCGGATAGAGCGCAACGGAACGGAAGTGACCGTCTATATGATGGGTTTCCGCAGCCGCTTCTACCCGGAAAAAATCGAAGTGAATCAAGGCGACCATGTTACCATCTACTACACCAACACGGATCTTGACCAAGATATCACCCATGGTTTGGGCATCTTGTTCTACAATATGAACTTTGAAGCCCAACCAGGAGAGACAGTCAAGGCGCAATTTACCGCCGACAAGGCTGGGGTTTACCCCTTCTACTGCACCAATTTCTGTTCGGCACTTCATCAGGAGATGCAAGGTAACATCCTGGTCATGCCCAGATAATCAAGGGTTACGAATCAGAGACGGCCTGCGGTTACCCAGGCCGTCTCCTGAATATTGGAAAGGAGAGCTGTCATGGGAAAGTTCCTTAATGGCAATCTGAGTAAGACGGGCCGCATCTTCTATCTTCTGGCGGCGGTTTTGCTTGGTCTATCACTGTTATTTCCTTGGTGGACGCTGAGATTAGAGGCACCCCAGTATCCGGAAGGCCTCAGTATGAGTGTTTACGCGTACAAGCTCGCCGGTGGAAAGATCCCCAGTGATCCGGATGATGTTGATGATATCTATCGACTCAATATTCTCAATCATTATATTGGTATGATGGAAATTGATGAAGGGACCTTTACGGAACTGACAGTCATGCCTTGGGTTGTTGGCGCTCTAGCGCTCCTGGCAGCTGCGGCCGCCTTGGTGCGGCGCAATTGGTTGGCTATTGTTGCTTTCCTGACCCTGGGTGCCGGGGGGGTTGTGGGCATGAACCGCATGTTCCACTGGCTCAATACTTTTGGTTCTGATCTCGATCCCAAAGCGGCCATCAAAATTGATCCTTTTGTTCCGCCGGTCATGGGCCAGAACACCCTGGCCAACTTCAAGACCTGGAGTTCTTTTGGGCTGGGCGGGTATCTGGTAGGGGTTGCGGTGGTGCTTATGGTTGTGGCCCTGGTGCTGGCTTTTCGGAGGTACAGACAATGGGACAAAAAATCCTCCTCTGTTGTTTCACAGTCATCTTCCTAGCCGCTGTTCGCTGCGGGCCGCTCCTCGCGGCCACTTACGACATTTTGCCTGAGGAAGGGGCCGGATCTCTGGGGCATGCTTTGGAAAGCGCGGAGGATGGCGACAGCATCATTGTTCATGGCGGTCACTATCTGGGAAATGTCGTTTTGGACAAAGCTGTTTCCTTGATTGGGCTTGATAATCCGATTCTTGACGGCGGCGGGAAGGGCGATGTGCTGACGGTTTTGGTTGACAGCGTCACAATCCAGGGCTTTATCGTCCAAGGGAGCGGCAGGAGTCTCGAACAAGCCAACGCCGGTATCCGGCTAAAATCCGCACGGCAGGCTCTTATTAGCGACTGTCAGATCATGGACAACCTTTTTGGTATCTACCTGGATCGTTCGTCAGGCAACACCATTGCCGACAACGAGATCAGAGGCCTATGGTATGAGCGGGACACAGAGACCTCGGGTCACGCCTCAGATGGAACCGGCGACAGTCACTTCTTCAAGGGTGAAATAGGGGATGGCATTCATTTGTTCGCGGCTTCGGAGAACATCCTTAATAACAACACCATTAGCCAAACCCGGGATGGAATCTATTTTAACTACGCTCATGCCAATCAGACGATGGGAAACCAAATTTCTGAAGTTCGCTATGGGATTCACTTCATGTACTCCGATGACAACTTATTTCATGGGAACATGTTGACGAACAACACGGCGGGAGCGGCGCTGATGTTTTCCAAACGCATTCGTTTGGAGAACAATGTGTTCGCGTACAGCAGGGGATTCAGAGCCTATGGGCTTTTGTTCGCCACCTGCGATTACAGCGTGGCTGAGGGTAACATTCTTATGGATAATACCAGGGGTATCTTCTTTGATACATCCCGGCACAATGTCTTTCGGGGCAACTTGTTCTACCGCAATGATGTTGGATTGGATTTGATATCCAGCGCTTCTCACAACCTGTTTATCCAAAACAATTTTATTGATAACCTCCAGCAGGTGGCGATGCCGGCGGGCCGGGTCGGCGACGACAACCTTTTCTACGAGGAAGGATGCGGGAATTATTGGGACGATTACAGGGGGTTTGATTTGGATCGGGATGGGGTTGGGGATATTGCGCACAAGACCGGCGATCCCTTTACCTTCCTCATGGCGAGATCTCCCGCGGTGCGCCTGTTTCTTAACAGTCCCGCCGCCGCGGCTTTGGAATTCTCCGAAAGAATGTTCCCTGTTGTGAATCTGCCGAAGGTCGAAGATCCTTACCCGTTAACCGACCCGGTTAAGATGGAGGCCTTGGAGGCTGTTTTTAGTCAGAACCCGGCCATGGCGCGGGTTGGCTCCGAAAGGTTCGCGGACAAACGCCCCTTGGCAGGGTGCTCGTTCCTAATGCTCATTACGGCTTTCGCTATATATATGTGGGCGTCAAGCGTCCGTTGCAACAGGGTCTTCAAGAGGATATCCGATTTTGTGAAAGAAAGGGTGGGAACAAATGGGTAACAAATGGAGTATATTGATACTCTTGGTGCTGCTCTTTGGCTTTGTTCTTGGCGGCTGTCAGGGAAAGGGGTCTCTGGCTCCCCAACCTGTCGATCCGTCGCTGGATATTTGCCACAAGTGCAAAATGACTCTTGTGGATGTGGCTTTTGTGGGGCAATGCCTCTATGAAAACGGACAAGTTTACAAATTTGATGACATTGGCTGCATGATCAATTATTTCAAAGCCAACAATGACGAAGAGAAGAATGCCGGAGCCATCTATTTTATGGGATACGATTCCAAAGAATGGCTGGAGGTGAGCGAGGCCTATTTTGTCAAAGGGAATATGGCGACGCCCATGTCCTCGGGGATTGTTGCCATATCTACGAACAGCGAGGCCCAAAGCTTAGCTGATCGCATTGAAGGAAAAGTGCTCTCCTGGGAGGAAGTCAAGGACGTTCATGGATCATAACCAGGGGACGCCACGGGAGCCTGCGGTGGGAGGACGCGCCGGTTTCTGCTGGGGAAGAATGCTGTCGGTCGCTAAAAAAGAAATGTTGGATTCCATTCGCAGCCGTTGGCTCATCATTTTCGCGGTTGTCTTCGCCATTCTGGCCCTGATCATTTCCGGCCTGGGCATGTCAGGGCTGGGACTGGCCGGTTACGAAGGGTTCAACAGGGTGACGGCAGGATTGTTGAACTTGGTGCTCTACCTGCTGCCACTGATTTCCTTGGTCATGGGGGCTTCGAGCATCGCAGGCGAAAGGGAAGGCGGTTCCCTGCACGTCCTGCTGACACAACCAATTCATACAAGCGAGATTGTGATCGGAAAGTTCGTTGGTCTATCTTTGTCTTTAACGACGGCTGTACTGACAGGTTTCGGTGGGGCCGGTCTGATTATGGCCCTGGGATCCGGACTCATGAATGTCAAGGACTATGTGGTCTTTGTTTTGCTTGCCGTCGTGTTGGTCTTGGTCTTCCTGAGCTTGGCTATTCTGATTTCCGTGCTTGCCTCGAAGAGATCCCAGGCTCTGGGGTTGGGAATCTTTGTTTGGTTTGCGCTGATTCTGGTGTACGACTTTATGGCCATCGGGGTGGCGTCTCTGTCTGCTGCGGGCGCGGTGGTGCCGCTTTTGCTTTTGCTGCTCCTGTTCAATCCGGCTGATATGGTGCGGGTGCTGGTTATTCTCCAGCTGGGAGGGGAAGCGACCTTTGGACCGACTCTGGCGGCCCTTACCCGAACGGTGTCTCATGGGGCGGGCCAATGGCTTCTCTTGGGGGCGCTGCTGGTCTGGATAGCTGCTCCCTTGGCGTTAGCCTGCCTGTTTTTTGGAAGAAAACAAGATTACTAGGGGGACAATGGGTGTGGAAAATATTCTGCGTGTTGAAAGGGCGAGCAAAACCTATGGTGCTTATGCCGCGGTCAACGAGGTAGATTTGGAGATTCCGCGGGGAGAGATTTTCGCGTTGCTGGGTCATAATGGGGCCGGCAAGTCGACCCTGATTAAAATAATCCTGGGATTGGCTCAGCCCGGCGCGGGCAGTGTCCTTATTGAAGGTTGTACATATCGACAGAATAGGCTGGAAACCAGGATGAAGGTTGGGTATCTACCTGAGAGGCTGAGCTTCTACGATAACCTGACCGCCTGGGAGACCATCTGTTTCTACGCCAAATTAAAAGGCATTAACGAGAGTCAATGTGAGGCGGTTCTGGCGGAGGTTGGTCTGGGGGACGCTATGCACAAAAGGGTGGGGGCTTACTCGAAAGGCATGCAGCAACGTTTGGGCTTAGCCCAAGCCATAGTTCACCGGCCCAGCTTGCTGATCCTTGATGAACCGACCACCGGGTTGGATCCTTCCGGGGTCTTGTGGCTGAAAGAGAAGATCCGTGCTTGGAACAAAGCCGGAACCACGATCTTCTTCTCATCGCACAATTTGGGCGATGTCGAAGAGTTGACCCATCGGGTTGGCATCATGTGCAAAGGTCGTTTGGACGTGGTTGGGACGATGGCGGAATTGCAGAAACAATACGGTCTGAAAGCCATCCTGCGGGTCATGGTGACCGAACCTCCGGGGGCGGATTTGGAGATGTTTGTGGCGACTCAGAGTCAACAGGATCCTCGCGGCCCGGTCTGGATCCGGGAGGAGGGGAACCGGCTGGTCATGACCTGCGAAGCCCATGAAAAGGGATGGGCCCTGGAGAGCTTGCTGGAGCATGGCATACGCTTTACGGATTTTAGGGTTGAGGAACCGGGGTTAGACGCGATTTACCGGGAGGTCATGTCCGGCGAGGCCAATTGAGCGATAAGGTTCTCAAGAAATTTGTGGCGGGCTACGCCCGTAACCGCAACGTGCGGAACCGGCGTTCGATCTTCCCGCAACCTAATGGTGAATGGAGACAGATACCAAGTGCCAGTAACAGTCCCAAGGTAGGGTTTGGTGAGCGGGAGACTCCAAAAGCCCGCGAACTTTTTTCACCTTTTGAGGTTGCGTCAGGCAGTGAGGCACTTGGATTCTCCCGCTCACCAAACCCTACCTCGTGCCTCATTGAACTGTATACATATGCCCCATGAATACCCCCGAATAGCAGATTTTTTGGAGCAATTAAAAGACTGTTCCACTCTTGAGACGCAAGCCCTGGAAAAAGACAAAGAAGATTGCGTTCTATATGTAATGGCCGACGGCTCAGCAGTCAATACGAGGGTTCAAGACGAAAACGGAAGCACGTGGAACGAAATGAAATTAGGCATGGTATTTACAGACAAAGACATCAGACAACAGAATAAACACATATACATATTGAGACAGACCAGGTGAAAAAAGCGCAGGCTGCCTTATTTGCGCTTTTCGCGTAAAGGCCTTAGACCCCGCGCCGCCACGAAGAACGGCTCCGCCCTGTGCCTCACCGCCCCCTCCTGCCCCTCCGGCTGGGGTCTGATCGGTAACCTTGCGGCGTCTTACTGCTGAAAGATATCAGCTGTACACGCTGCTTCATAAGATCCTGTCGATTGCCAGAAAAATACACGAAAATGGATAACTGCAGATATTGGCCTATTCACAAGAGCAAAGCAAAATGTCAATTATTTTCAACGAACTCATAGCGTCCGATGCCTTTTTCCCTTTCAGAGAGGGAGAGGAAAAAGACGGGCCCAGAATCCTGTGTTTGAATGAATATCAGTTTATTCCTGTGCCGGTTGGAGGATGTGACATCCTGCTGAACACAAGAATCGTCAAGGATGAAAACAAGGCTGCCTCAGCGACGAGAGTCCGAATCAGAACGAAATTCTGGCTGAAGGGCTCACCCGATTCATTTTCAACGGGAAATGTTTTGTTCCTGATGGTGTGTATTACGATTATCGATACCAAGCACAGCGCATCTGTGATGGCCGATAAGGGATATGCAAGATAATCTTTTTATAAGCCATCTTTTATCATGTTGAGCGCGATGTCTACGTCGTAGCCTTCCTTGATCAATTTAGCCAGCTGTGCTGCGCCTTCTGCTTTGCCTCTGGCTTCGCCTCTGGCTTCGCCCCTGGCTTCGCCTCTGGCTTCGCCTTCTGCTGCGCCTTCTGCTTTGCCTTCTGCTCTGCCTCTGGCTTCGCCTCTGGCTTCCCCTTTGGCTTCCGCCTCCGCTCTTGCCTGGGCCAGCTGCGCTTCATTGAGCCTCTGGGTAAAATAGACGCTGTTTTCGACGTCTTGAAGTTCCTGACGGTTGGCCACTATCGAATTATACATGTGCACCAGCTCCTTCGCTAAATCATTGGTTCCGAATTCGGCAGCGTATACGGCCGCTTCTTCCTGGCTGCTAACAGCGAAAAACCTTGAAAATATATAGAGAGCGTTGTCTTCAGTTGCCAGGGTTTCTTTAATGACTTCCGGCACGTACACCAACACCAGTTCGATGAGATCATCGTATAACTCTCCTGTGTCGAGATAACTGAGACCGACTCTGCGTACGCTTCTTGACGCGCTCTTACTGTCGAGGATACGACTGTTGTCTGTCAGAATAAAGGCGATATGAACCGGATGAAGGTCTTCATATTTCATTTCGTTCACGGGCTGACTTGAGACGGCCCGACACATGTAGTAAGCGCCCCGCCGTTCCTGACGCCCTTTGGAGTAGCGTCTCTGGATATCTATGGTGAAGATCTGTTCGGTATCGGCGATGGCCAGCACATCGAACCGGATGCTGTTCAGCAGGACGTCATTTTCACGAAGGACGGCTTGTGAGTGTGGTTCTCCAACGATGGTGATCTCCTGCCCGTAAACAGCCGAGCAAAGTTTGGTGAACAGTTCTTTTTTCGCGAAAGTGATGGCAAAAACAACATCGTGGTTGGGTTGATAATGATTATCGTAATGAAATTCCATAGGATCCTCTTTCCGTTGGCTGCTGGTCTTAATCAGAACACATACAGATCTGTTATGATTTGATTTTACCATACAGGGACACTGTCTGGCTAGTGTGTGGTTCATTTTTCACGTGGTCGACAGCCAGAAAAATATACAGAAATGGATAACTACAGAAATTGACAGTAGAAGATTAATTGTGTAAAATATTACAAAGATAACCAATGGCGCGACAAGGTTCTCAAGGTTCTAAAGAAGCGCATAGGGTGAATCATAATCCAGACAGAACCAATATTCACAACATGACGAGACAGAGGAGGCCCCTGATGAAATTAGTCAGCAAAATACTTAAGCGCACAGACTGGTATGTTACCTGCAACTTCGGCTATCACAGAGTCGGAGGCCGCCTCGAATATCACTGCGGCACAGATTACGGCACAAACAATCAAAAATGGCATCTCTATGGTATAGAACAAGGCGTCGTACTCAGCTGCGGCGCAGAACGCGACGGCTCAAAATATATTTGGCTTAACTATCCCCGTATCGGCAAAAAACTGCTGCACTGCCATTTGGACCGAATCGACGTCAAAGCGGGACAACAAATCCAAGAAGGCACATTGCTCGGCGCTGTCGGCAACACAGGCTGTACTTGCGGAATCCATCTGCACCTGGGAATGCAGCCAAGGGGATCAAACGGTTATGAAGATCCCCATATTTATGAATACAGTCCCCCCGCCGACATCATGAACACGGACGCTACGGTTTACGGAGGCCCAAGCGCAACCCTGTATGCGCCCATCGGATCCGTCGTCAAAAACGGCACAATCAATATTCTCAACATAGAAAACGAATACTATTATATAAGCTATTGGACAAACAGCGGCCTTCTTAAACGAGGCTATGTTGCTGTTTCCCAAATCAATCGCAACACGTCGAAAACTGTTGCGGATGTTACAGAGTCGTTTCGAGGAAATAACAACATTGTCCACCCGCAAACAACCATCTACTCCGGCCCCGACACAACAACCGCGGTTATTGGAACTGTATTTGAGCAAGAAGGCGTCACACAATTTACACTGGAAGAAAACGGACATCACTTTATCGAATACAGCACACCCGAAGGTGCCAAAAGAGGATACATTCTAAGCAGTAACTTAATCCGGAAAGAAGGCGGCTTAGCCATAGCGTCAATGGCTGCCGACGTCTATTACACCTACAGCCTAGAAAGCAAAGCCGGAGCAATCTACGCCAACGAATATGTAACCATTCTCCAAAAGAACGACCAAAGATCCTATATAGAATACAACACCACAAGGGGCCGAAAAAGAGGCTATGTGTCCAACAGCCCCCTGCAATTCCTCAATACTGACGAAATTCCTGCGTTGCCCAACTATACCGAGGAATCCTATAAGGCCACAGGTTCCATGACGGTCTATTTCGGCCCCACAGATAAATATGCCGTGGCTGGTTCAATCAGCGAAGGGGAACAGGTTACACGGCTGAGTTCGTCCGCTCTCAATATCGGTGGCT
>WRHI01000035.1 GCA_009783315.1 Peptococcaceae bacterium | reverse complement strand
GCCTCACCGCCCGACGCAGCCCCCGAAAGGCGAAAAAAATACGCGGGCTTTTGGAGTCTGCCGCTCCCCAACCCCTGACGTGGCACTGTTACTGGCCAGCGCGGTATCTGCCTCCAACTCACCATTGAGTTGCGGGAAAACACCGCGGCAGAAAGCTCTGCTTATCCTTATCGTCAGTTCATGCACTTTTTAAATATGCACCCAGTGTTTTCGGATGCCTTGACGAAACTTATGAATCCCTGTAGTATGAAGGCAGCATATCCTACTTTCCGTAAGACGCTGGCCGATAGGTGTGAATAACCTTACGATAACAGTATTAGCAATATTGTAAAGCGTCTGCCCATGATTAATATGGCATTAAGGAGTCCAAAAACATGTCTACAAAAAAAATCGCCAATTCCGAACTCGAAGTCATGCGCATCCTCTGGCGGGAGGAACGTCCCCTGACCTTCACCGAGATTCGCCAGGAACTTGAAAACAAGATGGGCTGGAACAAGTCCACCATATACACCCTTGTCCTGCGTCTGCGCAAGAAAGGCATCATCAGCACCCGACCCGGGACTGTGATGCTGCACAGCCCCACCATCTCCAAACAGGAATATCTGCAAATGGAAGAACAGAGCTTCCTTGACAAGGTCTTCGATGGCGGTACCAAAAACCTCTTGGCTACCCTGTACCAAAACAGAAAACTGGACGACAAAACCCTCGCCGAACTCAAGGCCTATTTCGAAATGGAGGAGGATCAGAAATGAGCGCCCCCGCAGCCTTTTTCCTTGACATCATGCTGACAATGCTGATCATGACTCTTTCCGGCAGCGTGCTGACGTTGATCTTCCTGTTCTTCAAACCCCTTACGCGGCACCGCCTTCCCCAGACCTTACAGTACGGCCTGTGGCTGGTCGTTCTCGCCGCTTTGCTGATTCCCGTATCAAAAATTATTGTCTTGCCCGAACCCCTGGCCAAAATATCTCTGGCGCCGGTTCACAATGCCATCGAAGAAACCTTCACTGCCGCAGTCATGAGCCGCGCTCCCTCCAACCCGGAAACGGACGAAACGGGCACAGCCGCCGCGTCCGGCGCAACAACAGCGGGCACCGCGGCGTCAGCCGCAGACAGCGCGTCAACCGCCAACAACCCGACGACTATAGATGCGGACGGCCCAGCCGCCACAAACAGTACATCCATCAACGGCGCGACAGGCGACGCAACCCCTAACGGCCCTCTAACCGCAGACAGCCCAACACTCGCAAACGACTCGGCACTCGCAAACGACTCAACACTCACAAACGACTCAACACTCACAAACGACTCGGCACTGGCAAACGACTCGGTACTCGCAAACGGCCTAACAATCCCAGAAGACATAACAGCCAATGCCGGCCAGAATACACCCGCAGGCTCCGGGGGCTTCATAGCCCTGCTTGGCACAGCCATTCTGTTGATCTATCCTCTGATCGCCCTCATTCTGGTTTTCTACTACTCATTCGGCTACGCTTACTTCATGGGCAAACTCCGTTGCCGAAGACCCGCGTCCCTGTCGGATATATCCGTCATCAACAAACTCTCCCGGGGCAAGCGTACACCCCGGCTATATCTCTGCCAGCTGGCGACGACCCCCATGCTGGTGGGCCTTTTCAGACCCATCATCATACTCCCCGACCGGGACTATTCAGAAACACAACTGACTCATGTCCTGCTTCACGAACTCACGCATCTGCGCCGGTTTGACGTCGCTGTCAAATGGCTTTCCGTCCTTGCCTGCGCCCTGCACTGGTTCAATCCGGTTGTTTGGCTGGCCCGGCGCGAAATCAATCGCTCCTGCGAACTCTCCTGCGATGCCGCCGTCATCCGCAATATGACCGGCGATGATAAAAAGAATTACGGCAGCGCCCTGCTGGCTTTAGCCGCCGCCCCCAGAGCTCCCCGCCCCGCTCTGTCCACAACTTTGTGTGAACAACCGAAGGAATTGAGAGAACGCTTGCGCTTAATCAAGGATTTCCGGCAGCACAAACAGATTCCATCCTTTGTCTTGTCCATGTTGCTTTTTGTCACGGCAATCGGTGTCGTCTGCCTGATGGGGGCTTCTACCGCTGCGGCGGGACCTCAGCAGGGCTATTTCACAACCCACGACGCCCTGTCTGTCACATACAACTGCGAAGAAAACGGCGGCGCCTCCGCAACTATGACCAAAGCAGCCGCCGCCACCGGCGATCCGGTGGATTTGACCCCAACAGCCGCAAAAGAAAACGGCTGGATCTTTGTTGGCTGGAACACGGATCCGGGCGCTGCCGAAGGTCTGACCTCCCTCATTATGGGAACAGAAAACATGACGCTGTACGCCATTTACGCGAAAACCCTGACAGCCACCTTGGAAGATTACGATGGGACAATACCGGCGACCCGCACAGTCTCGGTGACAATTTATAACAAAGACATCAGCGGTACGATCGAGATTCCGGCGCCGAACCCACATGCCGGGCAGATCTCCAGGGGGTGGGGGCTGACCTCCGCGACCAATGCCAGTGTTGAGGTGGTATCCGGACCTTATACCTTAAGCGATGATGTTACGCTCTTCGGATTGTATAAGGAGACGAGTATTAAGATTCTCTCCATCAGCAACAGCAGGTTTGACGGCATGGATTATAATAAGGGCCAGAGCGGTCATTTGCTAAAGCTTCTTAAAGAAGCGGGATATACGGACGTCACTTTAGGAATTCTAGATCACTGGAACGGTGTTCTGCAGGATGAATGGAACGATGCCGCTCATGAAAACGCAAAATATGTCTGGCAAAAGCTCAACACGCAAACGTCCTCCGATATCTGGACAAGCACCCTGTACATCAGAAATATTACAATGAAAGAAGGTCTTGAAGAAGAACCTTGGGATGTTATCATACTGCAACAGTCCAACATTTATGCCCATGGTGAGAATGGCTATGACCGGCTTGGTGATCTGGTTGAATATATCACAGCCCATAGAACCAACCCGAATGTCCGCCTGGGCTGGCAGATGACATGGGCAAGCGGGTTGCAGACAGACATTCCTGGTGGCGGGGGCTTTCTGCTCACCACCGAAGATGAGCAGCGCAACCATTATGCGCGCATCAAGTCCGCAGTCAAGAATAAAGTGCTTGTCAATTCGAAAATTGATTTCGTTATTCCGTCCGGTGTCGCTATGCAGTCAATGCGCGAGTATGGGTTGGGCTCAAGACTGATTATGGACTCATATTCTTCTCTCAGCAACGATCTGGGGCGGTATACCGTAAGTATGACATGGCTGAAGGCCATTACCGGCGTGTCCCTTGATAACATCACTTACAAACCCGCGAATGTCAGCGCGGCAGATCAACACTATGTCAAACAGGCTGTTAACTCCGCATTTACCGGGGATCAATAACAACGCCCCTTCAATCGCTCATGACATGGAACAATCCGGCTGCCTCACAGGGCAGCCGGATTTCCTTTCTGCATATGGGTGGTGTTATTGATTCAGTGTTGTTCGGATCGCTTTAGAAAAGGTATTGCTTGATAACGGAAACTCCCAGTCTTTCAAACTGACGTGGCGGCAGTTCCCATGGTTGAATACCTCGTTGAGTTTGTTGGCAAGATAAACGTCATTGAAGTCAGGGGACTCAAAGAGCCAATAAGTGGTTTCGATAGCTGCCCAAGGGCGCCCCGCAAGTTTGTCGAGCTCCACGCGCACGTCATAATTATTGAGCCGGGCTGACCACCCGGGAACAACGCCATCAACAATCGACATAGTTGCCTTCATGTTATGGTCAGTGTAGAAACCCTTTTCAGAAGGACAGGCAGGCGGGTAAGCGTGCGTGATCAGCTTGTTCGGCGCAATACCGGATTTCAACGTTTCCTCGATTAAGAATTTAAAGTAATCGTACAGAATGAGATCGATCGTCTCATCCGTTATCTTACCCTCGGTCTGAATACCAGGATACCGCTCTTTCATCGACTGGGCGGCGGCGTATCCCAGTTTCCTGCCCTGCGTCATATTGTATTGAGTGAATTTCTCCTTATCATACAGACACTTCTCTCCCGGATCCTGATTCCAAAGCTCATTGCCCATAGACAAGTTTAACCCATTTTGAGCTTGATTGGTAACGTAAAAAGCATTCATATAGGGTGTTGCTTCCATGCCCAAGACTACGCCGCCCAATAAATATTTCTTGTCGGAAGGCAGCCTGTTGTACCAGATCATGATTTCGGTCATAATCTCGTCCAGGGCCGCGGCATTCGCGTCGCGGAAGGCTTGAGAGGCCAGGTTGGGCGCCGGGGCGGCAGGATCTCCCGGGCCGCCGTACTCAACGCGGTGGATGTCGCTCATATTCCCGCTCCAGTCCCGCCACCCTATCTTCACTGCCGACTCTATACCCCAGTCGTAGCGTTCCACATTATATTTGTTGTTCTCGTCGTAATCGTCCCGGCTATCATCAAACCAGTTCCACAGACCCGCTCCCTTCCAATACATGGCGCCATCGAGATGAATAAAGATGGGGATCTCAAGCTCTTCGGCAGTTTGCATCATGTTCCATATTGAGGCTTTCGTCTTAACCATGTCATGCCTGAAGTAAGAGAATGTGTGGGCCACCGCCAGACGCCGATCCGGGGTTCCCCTGGTTCCAACAGTCGCCAGGATTTGATCCCAGCCCCGGGTGAAGGAGGCGGGTTCTTCTACATACCAACGGTTGATATCATAATGGTTGGGATATCTGTCATTGTGCTTAATTGTGCCGTCGTAGAAATCAGCGTAATATTCTTTCACAGGCGGGGTATCTGTCTTATGCACCGCCAGGTATTCCACTGAGTCCTCGAAATCCGGTTTCCATGTCGCGCCCTTCAACCACGCCTCGTTGACAGCCTTTTTCACCAGCTTCTGATCCGATTCGCTGACACCCACGGGTTTGTAAGTGATGTCATCAACCGATTTGCCGGTGATGGCTTTCAGCCAGGTCATTCCCGCGATATAGCGCCCCAAGCCGAAGGAAAGATGCGAACCGTTATCCCGTATCAGACCTGATACGCCATACCCGCGCATTTCTTGAATGGAGACTCCCGAAGGAATGATAAAATCAAATGCCGGATTGATGACGATTCTTGCTTTCACCGCATCGATAATGCCGTTGTACATGGCGAATTGCTCCTCGTGGGTGGCTTTCAGAGTGCCGCCGCCACCGGGCACATCTGTGGTCAATCCGTATGCCCATGTCATTTGCCAACCCAGACGGGTATTCGGGTTTTTCCAGGTGTTGATATAGCCAAGCAGACTGTTCAGGGGGTCATAGGAGCTCTCAACATGTGAGGAGCCGCTAACCTGTTGGAGAATAATAACATCCCAGTCCTCATCCTTGATGCCGGCCTGCATGGTGGAAGCTCCCTTGCTTGTCCAAACAGCGGGGGATATCTGCGACTCCAATTTGTAGTATCCGTAGCCGCTGCTGTTATTGGCGGCATTGGTTAAGTGCGTCTGTAGGCTGCTGCCGGGTATTTCTAATACGCCCAGGGTAATATCGGTATAGCCTTCTTCCTGGAGCAGGTTGAACAACTGGCTGCCGCCGTTAAGATTGTAGTCCATACCGTCAAGGGAGAAGCTGTTGCCGATGGCCAGGATCTTGATGCTTTGCCCATCATCCCATGTCGCGTACATCGTGGCTCTGGCGGTATCCTGCAAATCAATGAAAGCCCAGCCAGGCTGGTATTTTGTGCCGTCCTTGCGATACAGGGCCCAACCGTCAAAGGCCATGCCTGCTTTGTTGATACTTTCCGGCAGTAGGAAGGTTTGCCCACCCCAGGTTTTGGACACATTGGAGCTGTTAACGACTTGCGGACAGGAAACACTGTCCCGTTCCGGATTGCCGCCGTTGACGTTGAAATCCAGTGTGACCTGCCGTTCATAGAGTCCGTAGAAGGTCCGGTCTTCGGTTATGAAAAGGGTCGGGATCTGGGGGTTCAAACCGCCGGATGAATCGTCCGGGCCGCTGACCCACCCTTTGGCATACCATCCCTGATAGGGGCTAAAAGGAGGCACTTCGACTGAAGCCGCGGTGCTTTCTTTGTAGATGGCTCCTTTTTTCTCAGTCACAATTTTCATATAGCCATTATGACTGATAAAGGTCGCTGTCAGCTCTTTCTTGTAGATGGCGTACAGTTCCTTGTCGGAAGTTACACGCCAAGAATCCAGGACGCCCTCGGCGCGGGGATCCGTGTTCCAGCCGGCGAATACCCAGCCTTCTTTGCCGGCTGGGGGTGCGGCTGTGGGAGCCGCCGGCTGCGTCAGGTCTATCACCTGGTTCAGATACGCTGTTTCCTGAAGCCTGCTGGCGGGTGAGCCGCCGTTAGCCGTACCGTTGTACGTGATGGTGTATTGGTTGGAAACGGCATTGACAGCCTGTTTCACATAATTCTGTTCATCCCCGCTGACGTCCAGGGGTCTGTAAGTGAGATTATCAACAGACTCACCGGTAATGGCCTTCAGCCATGTCATACTAACGGCATAGCGCCCCAGACCGTTGCTGAGAGAAGAAGCATTGTCCTTAATCAGTCTGGAACCCGGCACACCATAGTCACGCATATTCTGAATGACAACACCGGAGGGGATGATGAAATCAATATCAGGCATAACCTCCACTTTGTTCTTCACCGTGGCGATAATTCTGTTGTACATGACAAGCTGCTCAGCCGGAGTGGCTCTCAGGTGAATGCCGACATCTGTTCCGGCAGGGACATCGTCCCACAAGCCGTTTGCCCATGTCATCTGCCAGCCAAGACGAGCGTCCGGATTGGTTATATGAGCCTTGACATATTCCACCAGATCACCAAGGCAGTCGTAGCCGCCCTCACCATGGGCGTAGAGGTTGGATTGCTGGAGGACGATAACATCCCAAGGTTCCGCTGTGAGGCCTTCCTGCATGGTGATGTTTTTGACACCTTCAGAGGACTTCCAGACACCGGCGGTCTCTTGAGTGCTCAGAAACTGCCAGACATATCTTGTCTTGTTCGTATCATCCCAATGATCTGACAGAACACCCGAATAATGATCCAAAACGCCCAAAGTGATGTCCGTATAGCCCGCTTCCCTGAGAAACTCCAACAGATGGCTGCCTTGGCCTTTATTGAAGTCCAGTCCGTCAAATCTGCTGTTGGTGATGGACAGAATCTTGATGCTTTTCTCCTCCGGCGGAGCCTCCTTCGGGACGTAAATATGGAAATGAGAGGCGGCTTCCTCTTCTATCCCTACCAGAGCCTTATGGTAATTCTCCGCGATGATTGTAAAGGCCCGTTTTTCACAGCCGTCCCACCAGGTTTCATCAACAAGAACACGCTCTGCCGCCGTTGCTGTTGTCGCTTTTATAAAGGGAATTCCGGACACCGTGGCGTTCCCTGCCCATCTTTCGGGACGATACGCGTAAGGAACATCAATGTCGATAATACTGCCCACAGGAAGTTCCGCGGCGTTAAAAACTCTTGACGCAATCGATTCCGTGGAGCTGCCTGGCAGAGAACCTCCATTAGTATTGGCCCCCCAGGTTCCCAGAAGTCCCCGGCTCGGATCGCGCCAGTCCAGCTCGTCGTACAGGGAGGGATCAAATTTGTCAGCCACAAAGGGGCTTGCGGGCAGCCCGGCGGAGTTGACAAGGTTCACCGGCTTGCCTTCAAACGGCCCGTTTGTCCATGCTGTTTCCCGGAAATACGCGACCCTGAACGGATTGGCGACGCTGCTGCTGCTGATAACCAGCTGGTTTGTCCCGGAGATAACGACCGAGTCCGCGTCATGAAACACGCCGTCATTGCCTGCCACCATGAAGTTTTTCGGGGCGAGACTGTCATTTGTCGAAAGCCCGCCATGAACATTCTTGAAAGTGACCGTTACCTGGCTGCCGCTGATTGACATGGATTCATACATCGGGCTTAGATAGGACACGCTCTGTCCATACACGGCGCCCAAGGCATACAGACCCAGGCTCTCTCCTATCGGTTTTTTGTTCAGGGGATGCAGAGGGTCCGAACCTGTCAGGGTTGTGTTCCTGTTTGTATCCACAGAGACCACCATGCCAACATGGCTTTCGGCAAGCTTGTTGTAGACTTCTAACTGCCAATTGCGGGCATTGGTAAAATTTCTCATACCGGAATCAGCTGCGCCCAAGGCGGGGGATTGAGGAAGCTGAACAAAGATGAAGGGTTGTTGATTGTCGTTCCAGGCCGTTCTCCATGAATGGATCAGTGTCTCAAAATCAGCAGCAAAATTGGAATTGGTGGCATCGGATTCGCCCTGGTACCACATGTGCCCTCTGATTGAAAGATTGGTCAGGGGCCTGACCCTTTCGTTGTAGAGGGGGCCCCCTATGGGATAATCCGTGCTTTCGCCCTGATAAGCCGCCATTTTCTGATTGCCCATTGCTGTGCATATACCGCCGACGGGCACATTGCTAAGGCCATCCTTCATTTTGGCGAGAGCGGTGTAGGCCACCGCCGAGAAGGAAGGGACATCGGCGGGAGTGGCAACCTTCCATGCACCGATACCGCCAGGACCTACAGAGAAGTAACGAATTGCTTCAATGTTTGATGCCGGAACACTTTCGGGATGGGTCTGGCCTACCGTCCGGACCATGTTGCTTTGACCGGAAAAGTGCCATAATTCACCGATGAGAACATTAGAAATTGTCTGGGTATATCCCTTGTTGTCCTTGATTTCAAGAACATAAGGACCTCCCTCAGTGAGAGGGGGCAAAGTCAGTCTGAACGCCGCTCCGGGGGCGACCGTCGTCGTTCCCGTTGAGAGGATCTCCTGACCGTTCCTGATGCTCGCGGTTATGGTAAGGGATTCCGCAGCTGTGGATGTTCCCCAGAGATGTATGGGTTTATCTCTTTGAATCAGCATGTTGTCAGAAATCAGATTGGATTCAGGCAGATCAAAACTCTGCACCGGCGCCGGAGTTTCTATCCACAGCGCCTCCAGTGTCGTATAGACAGCGGAAGGCGGAAACGGGGCGCCCGGCAGGAACGTGTACCCGGAGAAAGTGCTTCTCCAGCGATCAAAGGTAGAGTCCTGCCTGACAACATCAGCGGGCAGAATAATGTCCTCTCGCACAGTGTTTGAGATATCATAGCTGTTGGCGTACCGTGTTGTGGTATCATCAGGGATGATCGGATCGCCCTGGGTATCATAGTGTACCGTGTAGACCAGCTGATACAGGGCATAGAGTGTTTCATCCTTATCAATAATGAGCTCTCCGGGTTCTACCGCAACCTCCGCGTTAGGAGCCATGCTGCCGGCATAACACCATCCACGGGAGGTCCAGCCGGTGTAGGGGTTATATGAGTTTGGCGCCGGAATTGTGACCGTTGCGGTTGTGCCGCCGTAGATCGTCTCCGTTACTTCCCTCGGTGGTGTTGTCGGTGCCGAGCTGGTATAGTCGATCAGGGTCACGGTGAATTCTTTCTTGTAAATGGCGAACAGTTCCACGTTCTGCGCAACTTGGAAAGGATCCTCCCCTTCACGGGCGTTACGATCCCTGTTCCAGCCAACGAATTGCCAGTTGTTGTCTTTGTCAGCCGTCGCGGGCATCTCCACCAAAGCCCCATTGTTGTAAGTTTTCTGAGCTGTTGCGTTGCCGGTACCCGGCTCAGCGCCTCCGTTTGCCCCATAGTTGTACGTGACTGTGTGCGTTTTCTTGATCAGCTTCACATTGTCGATAGCGTATATCATGCTTCTGCCCTGGAAGTGATCCATATAGATTGCGAACCATGCTTCCTCAGGCGTCGCACCGGGGTTCATGTTTGAGCTTGCCGTCCACGAACCGGAGACAAGCTTCCAATCCTCGCCGGTGCTTAACGGAACAGAACCGCTGAAGTGGTTTTGACTATCATGGGCCCCCGGCTCATAGAACACAAAATTCGTAGTCGCGTTGATATTTGAAACAGGATTTCCGGCGCTGTCGCTGATCACTTTGATCTGATATTCAAACGCGTACGTGCAACCGGGCTCAATCGCAAAAGGGAATCCGGCAAAAGCGTTGAGGGTATCCTGTTGTACCGTCAAAGCTGATTTACCGCCACCTGCAGAGTGTGCGGTATCAATGGTAAAGGTGTTGCCCCCTCCTCTGCTGAAATTCTCGAATGGATTCGGCAATTCGAAGCTGCCGTTGGAAATCAGATTTTCGTTCTCTCCTTGTCTGACCAGACTTACCTTGTCAAGAACATAAATCATAAATTTGCCATCAGGCACGGGACCGGAGGCATCCATATAGATTGAGAACCATGCCTCCTCAGGCGTCGCGGCAGGATCCATGTTCGGATTGGCCGTCCATGTACCCGTTACATGTGTCCATTCTCCCCCAGTGCTTAGCGGCACGGATCCCGCATATGGGAAATGGTTTTGACCATTATGAGCGAGCGGATCGAAAAACACGAAGTTTGTTGTCGCGTTAATATTTGAAACAGGATTTCCGTCTATGTCATGAAGCACTTTAATCCAGTACTCATATTCATACACACAACCAGGTTCAAGAACAAGATAAAAACCAGCAAATGCATTGCGAGTATTTTGCTGTATCCTCAAAGCGGCGTTTCCCTCATAGACATATTCGGGTCTGGTCTCAACAGTAAAAGTGTTATTTCCTCCCCTGCTGAAATTCTCAAAGGGGATAAAAGCCTCAAAGTCGCCGTTGGGAATCAGGTTGCCATCACCGCTGGAAATTGGGTCGTCAACCACCGGCGGAGTGACAGGCCGCCAAACCGCATACAAATACAGATTCCGGCGCAGGGGCATCTCCCCGATGTTTTGCCCACCATAATATTGTGGTTCTGTCGCGTCTATGCTTTCAGCCCAGCCCAGGAAATCATAGTCTTCACGTGTCGGCTCCGGCTCAGGCAGTTGAGTCAATTCATTGCTGTAAGGCACCGAAAAATCCGCAGGGCCGCCCTGGCCGCCGTTGGAATGAAAAGTAATGGCGTATTGGGTTAGCGCAGAATTGATCGCATGCTTCACATAATTCTGCTCAGTCTCGCTGACGTCCAGGGGTCTGTAAGTGAGATTATCGACAGACTCACCGGTAATGGCCTTCAGCCATGTCATACTTACAGCATAGCGCCCCAGACCGTTGCTGAGAGAAGACAGGTTGTCTTTTATCAACTTGGCGCCCGGTACACCGTAGTCACGCATGTTCTGAATAACAATCCCGGAGGGGATGACAAAATCAATGTCAGAAATAACATTAACTTTGTTCTGCACCGCGGCTGTAATGCTGTTGTACATAGTGAGCTGCTCAGCCGGAGTGGCTCTCAAATGAATGCCGACCTCCGATCCAACGGGCACATCCGACTGCAATCCGTTTGCCCATGTCATCTGCCAGCCAAGGCGGGCATCCGGGTTGTGGCTTTTAATATACAGGACCAGATCACCAAGGCATGCATAACCGCCCTCACTATGGGCATACAGGTTGGACTGCTGGAGTATGATAACATCCCAGGGTTCCTCCGTGAGACCTTCCAACATGGTGATGTTTCTGATGTTTTGAGTGCTTGTCCAGGTACCGGAGGACGTCTGAGACGCCAACTTCTGCCAGACATATTTCACGTTTTCATTATTGGCGTCGTTCCAATGATCTGATAGAACGCCCGAATAATGATCCAAAACGCCTAAAGTGATGTCCGTATAGCCCGCTTCCCTGAGAAACTCAAACAGATGGCTGCTTTGGCCTTTGTTGAAGTCCATACCATCGAACCTGCTGTTGCAGATAGAGAGAATCTTGATGCTCTTCTCCTCCGCAGCGTAAGCATTTGGCACAAAACCCAACGTGCTCAGAAGCAGCGCAAACACAAAAAAGAACACCAATAAGAACCAGCTTGGTTCCATCTTCACTGATTTTAGTGACATAATAACATCTCCTTCGTTTATCAATACTCCATCACAAATTTGAAACGGAACCTAACTATAGCTGTCTCCCCCTTTCTCCAGGCATCAATCATGGTTGCTTGACTTCCTGAAAATCGCCGCCATGGCCTCATTTCCGGTTTCTCATCCTCCTCATCACAAGCCCATGTGCCTAATATCCTACATGTTGTAAGACCGCTTGCTCATAAACCACCACTACGTTTGTGAGGATGGACTCACTCACTCATGAATAATCTTACTTATTGTAAGACGTTTATCGCAAACAACACCCCACACTAAGACATATCCTCACCGGGAACCCTCACCCATTATGCCCTAACGCCTCTTCCATCTTACTCACTGTAAGACGTTTTACCCACAAAAACCTCTGCTTTTGAGCCGCGTAAACACATAACGCACCATCCAGATAGATCTTACTTTTTGTAAGACGCTTTGTCAACTACCAATATCTGGATATCAAAATATCACATCCAGCCAATTTTCGTAAACACCTTCTGCAATCATTTTGAGCGCCGTGTCCAAGACGCAACCCTTTCTAATCTATTCAGCCAGCCGGTTTGCGCCTTCAGCCTTGCCTTCTGTCTTGCCTTCAGCCCAGCCTTCAGCCTTCAGCCTTCAGCCCTGCCAAAAACTTTGTCAACAAGTGTTGACAAGAATCCATCGAGGAGCTATACTTACGTATAACGAGCTATACCGTCGTATAACGCGGCGGCGCGGAGGAGGCTATACCATGTCTGATGGTACCGGGAACATCAAGAAGAAACCCATGCTGGGCGAGGCCGAGTGGGAGATTATGACGATTATCTGGGAGGAAGGACGTCCCCTGACCTCCACCTTTATCATGGAGCACCTTGCCGGCCGGGCCTGGGCTCTTTCCACGGTGATGACCGTGCTGGCGCGTTTATGCAACAAGGGATTCGTCCACTGCGACCGTTCCGGCGGCTTGAACCAGTATACCGCCGTTATTTCAGGAGCGGAATACCGGGAACGGGAAAGCCAAGCGTTTCTGAAGAAAGCCTATGGCAACTCCATTGCCAATATGGTTGCGGCTCTAACGGACAGCGGCGCCGTCAGCGACGAAGAGATTGACAGGCTGCGCGAAATTCTGAACCGAAACTGAAGGCGGAGGGATTCTTATGCCGGAACTTATCAGAATGGTTTTCCTGAAATTGTTTACGGTTTCGCTGCTTGCCGGCGTGCTGATTCTTATCATTATGGCGGCGACGCCCTGGCTGAGCCGGTGGTATTCTCCCCGGTGGCGTTACTGGATCTGGCTGGTTTTTGCCTGTTGGCTGATGGTTCCGGTTACTCTGCCCGCAGGCTGGACGCCATTCTCTTTCTCTGTCCCGGAATCTGCCGTCACCCGGGTTGTTGGCGGTATCGCGCCGGCCGGCAGCGCTGTATCGGTTTCAGATATCCTTATAATCCTTTGGCTGCTGGGGGCTGTGGTTTTTCTCAGTGTCCGCTGGACGGCGGTTCTGCGGTTCCGCACCTGGCTGCACCGGGTCTGGCGGCCCTGTGACGATGTGGAAGTGGCTTCTTCCGTCCGCCGGATTATGGCGGAGACGGGCTTTCGGAAGGATATGGACATCAGGGTCTGCCGGGCGGTGCAGGGTCCCTTTGTGACAGGGCTCATTAATCCGGTGCTGGTTCTGCCCGACCAGACGTATGATCCCAGTCTTCTGGATCACATCATCCGCCACGAGCTTACCCACTGCCGGCGCCGTGATCTGTGGTACAAACTCATGCTCGACTTGGCCAACGCGGTCCACTGGTTCAATCCCCTGGTCTGGATCATGAACCGTGCCAGCGGCCGTGATCTGGAGCTGGTTTGTGACGAACTGGTTGTTCAAGGACAGAACCCTGACCGCCGCCGGGAATACGGCGAGTCGATCCTTTTCACTGTAAAAAAGGGCAAAAGCCAACGGTTGCCCGTGCTGACCACCTCTTTCAGCAGAAGAGGCATCCTGCGCCGGAACGAGGGCAGAAATCTGCAACGCCGGTTCGAGAATATTATGGCGACTTCCGCCAAGCGCGGCGCGGCGATTTTTCCTCTGCTGGCTGTGATGTTGGTGGTGCTGCTCGGCAGCGCGATCCAGGTCACCCCGGGAACTGATCAGAACCCTGGCAGCCTGAACGCTGCCGACGGCACGATTGTCTCTGACAATGGCGCTAAAACGGGTGCCAGAGCTATCCGCCTGGAGGGCGAAAATCATACGAGAATTAACCATAAGGCGAATTATGCTCTGTCGGCGCAAACCAGCGACGGGAAGTATCTGCAGATATATAGTACGACCGGACCGGAAGAGGGATATCTGATTGACTATGAAGTCGCTGTTGTCCAGGCGGGCCTGTATCAGATGGAAATCTGTTCGACGCCTCACACGGCGGCATGGACCTCGTCCTATGAATACAGCGTCAACGGTGGAAGCTTTGTCATCGTAGATAATGACAATGCCAGTGAAGTTGGCGTCGTGGATAAGTGGTTCAGACGCTATACCCTGTTTGTCGGACTGGAGGCCGGAACCAATACCATAACCTTCCGGGTTGCCCGTCCCCGCCCATTGGACAATGATGGATACTTCACCTTTTACCTGGACTATATTGAGCTCATTCCGATGGACAGAGTGGGAACCCGGCTGGAAGGCGAGAACCATCGGAGCCTTAATTACAACGTGTTTTACAAAACATCCAACGCCGCCAGTGAAGGCAGGTTTCTGCAGATCCATAATACAATCGGGCCGGCGGAGGGCTATCTGATTGACTATGAAGTCACTGTTGCCCGGGAGGGTGCTAAGTGGATGGAAATCTGCGCCTCACCCCATACCACCGGCTGGACATCCCCCTGGGAAGTCAGCATCAACGGCGGCGCGTTTGTCCTAGCGGATGATGACAGCCTGGAAACAGTGGCAAGGGTTAACACCAATTTTTGCCGGTACCTGTTGCCTGTCACGCTGCGGGAAGGCGTCAACACCATAACCATCCGGGTCGCTCAGAAACGCGCCCTGGATGATAACTACCTCTTTTACCTGGATTATCTGGAGATATATGACTGAGGGTCTCACGCGGCTGAGCAAGGGCCCGTTCGGCTGCAGAATTATAGCCGCCGGCAGCAATTGATGCCGACAGTTGCGGCTGTCTCAACAGGTATCACTATCAAACTAATCCTGATCCTCGATTAAAATCGTGTAAAGATTTCTGGTCTGTTTTGCATCGGGCAAGGCAGACGACGCAGGCGGGCTGGTTGCCCGTCAAGGAGGATAACGCAGCCAGATGTGATACAGACCGGAAAGATTGCACGATTTTAATCGAGGATTAGGATAAACAAGGAGATGTTCTGTTATGAAACCAATTCCACGTTGGTCAGCTTTCCTGTTCGCTTTTTTCCTGGCACTGTTCCTGGGTACTCAATGCTTTGTATCCGATGTTCAAGCGGCAGATGAAGCTATTACCATCAAAGCAGCTGACTATGCTTACACTAACGCTACTAACTTCGTTCCGTCTTTCGGGGGAACGGGAATCGCTCCAAGTGGCAAGGCTCTGAATCTTCACAAACCAGACGCCCCGAATGATGGCTATCTTATTGTCTATGAAGTCAGTGTCGAACAGGCAGGTGTTTGGCAGATGGAAATCTGCGCTTCGCCCCATTCAACCGGCTGGGTTTCACCCTATGAGTATAAAATCAACGATGGGGATTTTATTTTCGTCAACAGCTTCAATGTAAGTACCGCCGAAGTCTATAACGGATCCTTTACAAGTTACACCATGCCTGTTGAACTGAAGGCAGGCATCAACAGGATAACCTTTCGGATTGCCAATAAACGCTCGATGGACAGCTACTATACCTTTTATCTGGATACGATAAAACTAAGGCCTTCGATTCATATAAAGGCAGCTGACTATGCTTACACAAACGCTACTAATTTCGTTCCGTCTTACGGGGGAGCGGGAATCGCCCCCAGCGGCAGAGCGCTGAATCTTCATAAGCAGGAAGCGCCGGCTGAGGGGTATCTCCTTGAATATTCAGTCAATGTTGATCGGGCTGGTGCCTGGCTGATGGAAATCTGTGCCTCTCCTCACTCAACAGGCTGGGTTTCACCCTATGAGTACAAAATCAATAACGGGGAGTACAGTCTCATCAACAGCAGCAACGCGAGCGTGGTTGAAGTTCATAACGGCTCTTTTACACGATACGCCATATCTGTTGAACTGGATGCCGGTGTCAATAGCATAACACTTCGGATTGCCAATAGACGTTCAATGGACAACTACTACACTTTCTATCTTGATACAATCGATATTTATGCGTCGGCTCCAAACGTTGCTCCTGTTACGTATACAGTTGAGTATAATGCAGCGTTCAACGGTGGCACATCACTGACAACCCATTTACCCGCCGCCGCCGGCACATCTGTGGATTTGACCCCTGAGGCCGACAAAGAAAACGATTGGAATTTCGTCGGCTGGAACACGGACAGAACGGCAACCAGAGGTCTGATATCCTACCCTGCGGGCAATATAACACTTTACGCTGTCTACGAGAAAAGGCTGGAAGCATATTTCCAGGATTACAGCGGCATCCCCATGAAACAGGAGTCAGAGCCCATGTATAACAGGGAGACCACAGCAAAGCTATACCTGCCCGATCAACCTGCCTGGGTTGAGACTCTCTCCGATGGAGGAAGCAGAACCTGGGAAGCCGGGGGATGGACCAAGTCAAAGCTCCGTGACCCGGTTGATGCCACCCCAATCACATCCAATTACGTTATGATAGATGAAAATATGCCGCCTCAGCCGTACTATGGTCTGTATCAGCTAACGGTAGTGGTAAGCTTCGATACTAAAGGCGGCACTTTCATACCGGCCGAGACCGTAACCCATTATGTCAACAGTTTCAAAATTTCAGATCCGCTTTGGAATAAAGTATATCAGCCGGTCCCCCCCGTTAAACCAGGGTACGATCTCAAATACTGGCAGAGCAGCAACATCCCTTTCAACACCTTTGCTCCGAACCCTGATGCCTACTGGCAGACCGGCAAAGACGTGACATTTACAGCCAGATGGGAATGGGACGCAGAAGCCCATAATTACGATGCCATGAAGCAGTATGTCTCGATTCAAGCCGGAGAGGTCTCTGCCGGATCTTCCCCACTAAATCAGGCTGAATATGTAAGCAATCGGGCAAATGACATTCTAACCGCCCTTAACTACACGCCCAACCCTGCCAACAAGCGACAGCTAACCCTGTCATATATCATGAATTTCCTTGATGGTAAAAACACGGAGAGCTTAAAAACCTCCCTGCATAATATCCTGCAGGTTTCAGAAGAAACAAACCTTCCGGTCATCATCCATTTGGACGGCGTAAACTGGTGGAACAGCCGTTCCGACCTATGGAACTGGTGGAATTGGGACATGCCTGGATACAACGAGGACAACATTGATAATGTTGAGCGTTTTGACTGGGGCGAGGACAAAACAACAGCTGTAACGGCAGGCTGGCGCAACTGGGGAAGTTGGGTGTGCGTTGCGCCCGCACCAAATCTGGCCTCCGAAAAGCTTCGGACCGAACAGGCCAACGTGTTGAACGAGCTTATACCCATCATTGTGGATTGGTATAACGCTTTACCTGCCGATCGGAAATACCTGTTGGGCGGCGTGGTGTTCGGCTGGGAGCTGTCCACTTATACAAATGCCAACTATTTCAATGGTGATAATGAGCACGACTATTATTACTGGAAGAACGTCACCTACACGACTCCCCCCAACTGGAACGGAGGTTCGAGCACAATGGCGCTGGGATACGCTGCTGCTCAGAATCTTGGACTTCAGCCCGAAGGCGGTCTGATAACCAAAGCAACGCTGGACAACGTCTGTAAGAATTACCTGCGGTTTTTAGCCGGACATGCCATTAGCCTGGGACTTGAGCCGGGCCGGATTATTACGCATTCTGTGGTTAGTGCCTCTACAATGAATTATGGAGGCGGGCATTCCGGAATGGCGTCTCTTTTGAATGACGATCCTATATTCGAAGACGTTATTCCCGGTTGGAGCTGTTATAATAGCCCCACAGACGCAGCGCCTGTCATGCTTAACGAAAACGACGGACATCCCTGGGCAGCCATTGAGGTTGGTCTTTTCAAAAACGGTGTCGTCAATACCGCCCAGTTCTACCAGAATATGTTCGATTACAAGCGTAACTGTTATGTTAATCTCTACGACGGCGGCTGGACAGGTATCTCAAGCTATAACACAGTTGGTCATAAAAACTACGACCCCGTCAAATATGGCACTATCATTAACGTGTTGAAGGAAATCCTTCAGAATAAATAGAAATAGGAGACGGCCTCCAATATTGCAGCCCTGAAAACAGTTCTAAGCCAGCAGCCCTGAAAACAAAACTTTATACTACGTTGGGCGAACGCCCCCCCAATACTGCCGCTGCCGCGGCAGTATTCTTTATTTGTACGCCGGCGTTGTTTCCAACACCCCGCGCTGCTGAGAATGGTAATAATTACCTGTTCGATTCATTCCAAAAAGGACTTGACAGATAGACCTTGTAGGGATACGATGTGTTTATACAGACAGTATAAACACATCGGAGGTGACCTCCATGACTTCAAAAGATCCGAAGCTGGGTGACGCTGAAAAAGAAATCATGAAGATTATCTGGGAGGCGCAACGTCCCCTGTCCGCTACCTTCATCATGGACCATCTTGCCGGACGCACCTGGGCCCTGGCAACAGTGATGACCGTATTGGCGCGTTTGTGCAATAAGGGATTTGTCCACTGTGACCGTTCCACCGGTTCCAACCGGTATACCGCCGCTATGTCGGAGGAGGCTTACCAGGAGAGGGAAGGACGCGCCTTTCTGAAGAAAGAATTCGGCAGCTCTATCGCCAACATGGTTACAGCCTTAACAAACAGCGGCTCCATCAGCGAGGAAGAGTTCGCCAGGCTGCGTCAGATCCTGGACAGGGAAGACACCAAATGAAAACGCTCTACAGCGGGAGGGGTTCAAATGCCTGAGCTTGCGAAAATAGTTTTTTTGAAGTTCTTGACTGTTTCTCTGATTGCCGGCGTCTTGATTGCCGTTGTCATGGCGGTAACACCATGGCTGAACAAGCGGTATTTGCCCCGGTGGCGCTACTATGTTTGGCTGGCTTTGGCTCTCTGGCTGATAGCGCCGGTTACCCTGCCGATAAATCAAACGCCCCTCATCCTCTCTGTGCCGGATATACAACTAACCCGTGGCGTTGTCCCTGATCTGGGCAGCCTATCTGAAGATAACACAATATATACGGACAACACCTTGTATACTGATAGCGCTGTCCAGACTGACGACGCATCCGTCGATAACGTTATGTCCTCCGACAGTGCTCCGGCCTCTTTACCGGGTATCCACGAACCGGCGCCGGCACTAGATGGCCTCACGCAGGTTTTGGGAACGAATAATCGGACAGCCGCTTTTCCGGTTATCACGTTGTTGGATCTTTTAATAGCTTTCTGGTTGTTGGGTCTTGTGATCTATCTTTCTGTTCGCTGGATCGCGCTCCTGCGGTTCCAAGCCTCGCTGCGCCGCGCCTGGCGGCTCTGTGACAGTGTGGAGACGACCGCTTTTGTCCGCCGGACGATGGCGGAGATGGGGTTTCACATAGAGATGGATATCAGGATCAGTAAAACGGTCCGAAGTCCTTTTGCCACAGGGCTGATCCATCCGGTGCTGGTGCTGCCTGAGCAGGAATATGATCCCAACCTGCTGGTTTATGTTATCCGCCATGAACTGACACACTGCAAACGCCGTGATCTGTGGTACAAGCTGCTGGTTGATCTCGCCAACGCCGTGCACTGGTTCAACCCTCTGGTGTGGATGATGAACCATGCCGGCGGTCGGGACTTGGAGTTGGTATGCGACGAGCTTGTTATCCGCGGTCAAGACTCCGCTCGCCGCAGAGAGTACGGGGAATCGATTCTGTATACGGTAAAACGGAGGAAAAACCAACAGATGCCGATGCTAACAACCTCTTTCAGCAACGGGGTCAAGGATCTGCAGCAGCGTTTTGAAAACATTATGGCAACGCCAGTAAGGCGCGGCGGTGCTTTTTGTTCCGTGTTGGCTGTATCCTTGATTGTGCTGCTCGGCAGCGCGGTCCAGGTCACCCCGGGAACTGATCAGAACCCTGGCCCTGGCAGCCGGAACGCTGCCGACGGCACGTCTGCCTCCGGCATTGGCGTCGGATCAGGCGACAGGGCCATCCGCCTGGAGGGCGAAAACCACACAGCCATTAACCATAAGGTCTATTACACACCGTCCTCAAAAGCCAGCAATGAAAAGTTTCTGCATATCTACAATACCGTCGGACCGGCGGAAGGATATCTGATTGCTTATGAATTCACCGCAGCCCATACGGGCCTGTATCAGATGGAAATCTGTTCGACGCCTCACACGGCGGCATGGACCTCGTCCTATGAATACAGCGTCAACGGCGGAAGCTTTGTCATCGTAAACAATGACAACGCCAGTGAAATTGGCGTCGTGGACAAGTGGTTCAGACGCTATACTCTGTTTGTCGGACTGGAGGCCGGAACCAATACCATAACCTTCCGGGTTGCCCGTCCCCGCCTATTGGACAATGACGGATACTACACCTTTTTCCTGGACTATATTGAGCTCATTCCTATGGACAGAGTGGGAACCCGTCTGGAGGGCGAGAACCCCGAGAGCCTTAATCATAACGTGTTTTACGGTGCGTCCCCTGCCGCCAGTGAGGGCAGGTTTCTGCAGATCCATAATACAATCGGGCCGGCGGAGGGTTATCTGATCAACTATGAAGTCACTGTTGCCCAAGGAGGCGCCAAGTGGATGGAAGTCTGCGCCTCACCCCATACCACCGGCTGGACTTCTCCCTGGGAAGTCAGTGTCAACGGCGGCGCGTTTGTTCTGGCGGATGACAACAGCGCGGGAACCGGAACTTTGGTTAATGCTCTTTTTACACGATACACGATGCCCGTCACGCTGCGGGAAGGCGCCAATACCATAACCATTCGGGTCGCCCAAAGGCGATCCATGGATGATAACTACCTCTTTTACCTGGATTATCTGGAGATATATGACTGAGGGTCTCACGCGGCTGAGCAAGGGCCCGTTCGGCTGCAGAATTATAGCCGCCGGCAGCAATTGATGCCGACAGTTGCGGCTGTCTCAACAGGTATCACTATCAAACTAAACAAGGAGATGTTCTGTGATGAAACCAATTCCACGTTGGTCAGCTTTCCTGTTCGCTTTTTCACTGGTTCTGGCCCTGTCCCTGGGTGCGCCCTGTTTCGTTTCGGATGTTCTGGCCGCGCCTTCGGGGGCGGAACCGATCCTCATTAAGGGCATGAGCCCCGCGTCAGTCACTTCCGCTCAGAATCCGGAGGTTCTCAAAACACCGGCGTATCCGCCGGGAGGAAGAACCGGCCAATTCTTAAGAATCCTCGATACGGATTCCCACGACGGATATGTGATTACGTACAGTGTCCCAACCATCGCCGAAGGAGGCGTGTACTGGCTGGAACTTTGCGCTTCCCATCATACAACCGGCTGGACTTCGCAGTACGAAATAAGCGTCAATGGCGGGACATATAGGCCTGTGAGCGATGCCAGCGCTCAGGAACAGGGAGGACCGAGCTATACAAACAACTGGTTTTATCAGTACGTTCTGCCCGTTGAGTTGCAGGTCGGCGACAGCAACACAATAGCTTTCAGAATCACCGATAAACATCCGATTTCGGGCGACTTCCGTTACACTTTTTTCCTGGATTATATGGAACTGACTCCTGTGAGCCCCTTGGAAATCATTGAGGGCGAATCCGCTAAAAAACCGGCTGAGGGAACCCGCAATACCATCAACCAGGGAGCCTATTATCCTCTGGGAACACAATACAGCGGAGGTGGGTTCCTGCAGATCCTCTTTGTCCCAACCGGTGAGTATATTATTGACTACAAAGTCGATGTCCCTGAAGAGGGTATTTATCTGTTGGAGGTGTGTTCCTCGCCGCCCACCTTTGGCTGGTCTTCCAAGTACAAAATGAGTGTCAATGGCGTGAATGTCGGAGGCGGCGCTGAGGCCTATATGAGCGACGCCAATCTGCTGCGGGTGGGCAATCAGATTGGCGCCGGATTATACCGTTACTACCTGCCTGTTAGGTTGCAGGCCGATGAAAACAGCATAACCTTCCAGGTTTCTGAGCCTCGGGATAATGCTGACGGCAAATGTTGTTTTTACCTGGATTATATTCAGGTCTGGTCGAACAATCCGTTCCCGGAGAGTGAGCCCTTTGCGCTTGAGTTCGACTATGGAACGAACGGCGGTTCTGATGTCACCGGAACACAATCAGTCACCTCTGATTCCGTGGTGGCGGGAACACCGGTGGCTCTTCCCGACGCCAGGAAAGATGATAACTGGAGGTTCGTCGGCTGGAACGAGGATCAGAACGCCCACACCGGGCTGTTGCCGAATGGGGATGATCCCTTCATCATGCCAGATCACCCTGTGTATCTGTACGCCATCTACGAGAAAGAACTCCAGGTGAACCTCATTGATATTGCGGGGGCGACGCAGCAACTCCGGGATATCAATAATCCTAAACCAAAGCTTTTCAACAATGAATCTGATGTAACAATAACCGTTCCGGCGCAGAACATCTATACCGGCTGGGAAGCTATCGGGTGGAGCTGCGGATCCACGGCCCCCAAGGCCGACGTCGATATCATCTCCGGTGAGTATCCTGTAAGCGGCGATACCACATTCTATGGCTTGTATCAACGTGAGTACACGGTTCACTATGATACGGACGGAGGTTACCCCATACCGGAAGATGACGCCACAACGCGATACACCAACAGCGACAACAAAGAGGTTTATGTGTATGACATGATTCCCTTGCCCACAGGCGTTGCGAAAGATAACCATAGTTTTGCCGGCTGGAAAAGTACCGTTTCAGGCCACACGTTCGCTGAAGGGGCTCCCTTCCCGCCTGTAGCCGTCTATACCACAATGAAAGCTCTGTGGACACCTGACCAATACACCGTTACCTACAACGGGACAGCCAATGGCGGAACACCTGCCGACAGAACTGAGGAAACAGCCAATTGGCATGAGACAATAGACCTGAGACAGCCTGTGGCCCCCACTGCCGATAAAGCAGGGTGGATATTCGACGGCTGGCACACTGATCCGCGTGCCGAAGAGGTTCTGGATTTCCTGGAAGTGACTTCTGATGTGGAACTGTACGCCATCTATAAGAAAGTGCTGACAGCAACTTTTATCAGTTATGACGGCATCAAACAAACCGAAGAAAATATCAAAGGAACAACTTACAAAGAGAACACCGCCGCAACCGTCGAAGTCCCGGAGCTCAGCCTGTACCCCGGCTGGGAGGCCAAAGGATGGGTCAGTTCGCCGGATGGGTCAACAGGCAGCTTCAGCCCACAACAGATTGCTGCGATTTCATTACCCGACAATCGAACCTTCTACGGACTCTATGAACGTCAAGCCACTCTGGAATTCAAGACCAATGGGGGTACGCCGGAACAAGATAACGCCCTCTGTCCCCAATTTACCAACAGTGCCAACGTGTCCAGAACCTGGGGCGGAGATCTTTTCCTGCTTCCGGAAATAAGCAAGACAGGCGCGAACTTCGACGGCTGGGCGCTGCATAATGTCGAAGGCACAAAGTACCCGCCCGGCTGGGCTTTCATTGATCTTGGCAGCGCCGCCGGCGCCACGCTGTACGCTGTGTGGATCCCCGGACAGGACGCCACAGAATATCAATACCTCGCCGTTCACGCCCCTACGGGTTGGAAACAGGGTGATCCCGATTCCTTCAACCAAGGCGGAATCGACGAGATCCTAAGTGCGCTCAACTATGAGCCGGATCCCTCAAACAGCCGACAACTGGCAATTTCATATATGTTCGACTACCTCAGGTATGATATAGAGGATACCAAAGCCTCTTTGAACAGGATGCTTCAGCTTTCCTTGGCTAACGAAATCCCCGTTATTATTCCTCTGGACGGTTTTGCCTGGTGGGACAACCGTCCCGACTTATGGAACTGGTGGGATCCGGATATGGACGGATTCGATCTGAACAACATCAATAACGTGGAACACTTTGACTGGGGCATGAGCCCCGATACCGCCGTGAAGGCTGGCTGGCGCAACTGGGGCGCACAGATCCGAGTGGCCCCCGCTCCCAACCTAGCCTCCGCACAGTTCCGGGCGGAGCAGACCAGAGCCCTGAACGAGCTCTTGTCCATCATAACGACCTGGTATGACAACCTGTTGCCCGAGCAGAAATATCTGTTTGGTGGTGTGGTTTTTGGTCGGGAACTTTCACCCTATACCCAAGCGTATTTCTTTGAAGACGGCAATAAATATGTGCTGTACAAGTCTGATTTCCTTCCTCGACTGGAAGCCGAAACCGCTCTGTACAAGGAAAACGGAACGCTTGCCGGAGGAGCCGTCAAAGCCAACGCCAGTGGAGGAAAATGGTTCCATCTTTCCACCAAGGAAATTCGCCCGTACTTTGAATATTACGTGAATGTGGAAGCGCCACAAACAGGTGATTATTGGCTGGAAATCTGCTCCTCACCGGCCTATGACGCTGATTCATGGGCTTCACGATATCAAGTGAGTATCAACGGGGGAGCTTACAGGGATGTGAATGCCGCCACAGCGACAAGGATGGGCAAAGTTGAAGACGTTGACAACTTTTTATATCGATATGCTCTCAAGGAAAGCATTCCTTTGAACCAGGGATCCAACAACACCATAAGGTTCCGGGTTCATCCCAAAACCGAAACAGGAGATTTCTTCTTCCTGCTTGACTATATTGACATCTCTACCAAAGAAATCCCCGCTAATCCAGCAAAAGCTGTCTTTGCCTCAAGCTCAACAAGCATGGACGGCAACCTCTGGGCTCTGGGATACGCAGCGGCACAGACACTTAACCTCCAGCCCGAGGGAGGGAATATTACCAAAGATACCATTGACGCGATTTGCAAAGACTACCTGGAATTCCTGGTGGGCGCCGCGATCGATAAAGGTATAGCGCCACAAAAGATTGCCACCCATTCGACCTGGCCCGGCTGGTATACAAACACCGGCGGCGGTCACAGTGGATTCGCCGCGATCCTAGGACGTGATAATCCTAATTTTGCCGGTGTCATTCCTGGCTGGAGTCTTTATGACACTATTTATAAAGATAATAATATCTACACCTTAAGAACGTGCATCGCCGAAGCCGATGGCCCCTGGGGAATTATGGAGTTCAGCCGAGAGAATCTGGATACTCCCGGTTTCTTGGAGAACGTACTCGATCATCCGAATAACCGCTACGTCAATATATTCAACTGGTCACAGATTATAGACAACCCCAATCGAATCCAGGAGATCAGGAACGCTTTGCCAAAACCGTGAAGCCGGTATTGGCAAACACTCTCTGATCTGAAAACCATGACCCAAAGAAAAAGACGGGAACCCCTCTCCGGGGATCCCGTCTTTTTCTATAACCGGCGTCGCTTGTCCTAATATCAGTTCATGTCCCTATCACCGGACATCATCGAACCAAGCTTAACGCGCCTTGATCCAATCCGCGATCTTAGGCCCAATCTCCTTCTGTGCCCGGGAACTGACGAACATCCCGATATGGCCCACGGGAAACTCCACCAATTCCTTATCCTTGCTGGGCACGGCGTCAATAAAGGGCCTTGTGGAAGCCGGCGGCACCAGATGATCCTTCTGGGCCAGCAGACACAACACCGGCATCTTAATATTCTTCAGATTGACCCGGCGTCCGCCCACTTCCAGCTTATTCTGGCTCAGCTTGTTACCCTGATACAAATCCTTGACGAACTTAATCAACATCGGCCCGGCTTGATCCGGGCTGTCATAGATCCATGTTTCCATCCGCAGGAAATCCATCAGTGCCTCTTTGTTGTCCAATTGATCCACAAAATTCAGATACTTATCGAAACTCAACTCAAAGGGTTTCAGCATATTGAACCCGTAATTCATCGAATTCCCCGCCAGCAATCCGTTCGCCGAAGCCACCATGCTTTCGATATCCATATTCAGACTCCACCGGAAAAGCAAGCCGTCCTTCGTCGCGAAATCAAAAGGCATCACCAGCGTCACCAGGTTCTTGACTTTGTCCGGATACAACGCCGCGTAAATCGTGCTCATGGTGCCGCCCTGGCAGATTCCCAACAGATTAATCGCCTTCAGCCCATGTTTCTCCCGCACAAAATCCACTGTGTTGTTCAGATACCCGTCAATATAATCCTCCATGGTCAGGAACTTGTCCACATGAGTCGGATAACCCCAATCAATCATATAGACGTCCAGACCGGAAGCAAGCCATTTCTTCACTATGCTGCGATTCTCCTGCAAATCCAGCATATACTGCTTGTTAACCAAAGCGTAACAAACCAGCACAGGCACAGCATGAGGCTTCGCCACCTCAGGAGTGTAGTGGTACAGCTTCACTCTGTCCTCACTGTAAACCAACTCCTTCGGCGTCGTACCCAGCTCCACATCCTCAATATCCATCATATTCTGCAAGCCGCTCATGAGCTTGTTGCTCATCCGGAAAGCATCCTGCATGGATTTTTGCATATCAAAATTGTTCACACTCACAAACAAATCACCTCTTTGTTAGATTAGAAAATGAACAGCCTTACTCCTTAGGTTTGGCGGTGCTCCGCGCGGTCGATGCGCTTTGCGGACGCTGTTCCTTCAAGGTCTTAATCTCCTTCTCCAAAGTTTTGACCCGTTTGCGCAGCAAATAGACTTCCTCCTCAACACCGTCGATCTCACGCCGGTTCGGCAGAGGCAAGAAAGCCAGCAAATCCTGCATATAATCGTCAAACATAACCTTCAGTTTCGAACCGGCGCTCACCGTTTCATTCATAATCTTGGCGAACGTATCCGTTACAAACAGCTCCTGGAAAGCCTGCTCGTTAAAGGACGACCAAATCTTATAGAACTCCATGAAAGTCTGCGGTTGTTTGCCTTCGGCTTGCAGTTCCACCAGATGCTTCAGCAACTTCTCCATCGTCTCCGACAACAGCGCCGAAATCATCACCGTGTACTCATTGAAGCTCACAGCAAAATTCACATAATAATCCAACAGCTTCATCATCTTCTCAACGCTCTCGCGGCTGGCGCCCACCGCCGGCGCGTTCAAAAGTTTCGAAACGGAATTCTTATAGACTTCAGCCCAGGCTTTCAAGAACTCCTGATAAGCTTCCTTATCGCCCTGAAGCGACTTAAAATAAAGCCCCTGCAACTCGGCGGAATCCTCCAGCCAAGGTTTGAAGAAATTCGTAAACGTCTGCTGGATAGCCGTCATATCCTCAAAAGGCAGCGCGAAAATACTCTTCAGCTGTTCCGGCATAAAGGGTTGCAAGAACCCGGTTGAGAGGTTCTGATAGTAATCCAGAATCGGCTTGGCGTAAGCGTTCCAATCAGTAACATCTGTGGGAACACTCTTCAGGAACGTATCCCAATAAGACTGGAGGGAATTAAACATCTGATAAGCGTTCACGAAACGATCAAACCCGTCCCGCAGTGCCGGATTGGGAATGAACATCGACATGCTCTTCATAGCGTCCTGCCATTGCTGGGTCATCTGCTCAACAAAACTGCCCGCGTTGCCGCCGGTCATCCCCCCAAAGAAAGGGTTCTGTTCAAAACTAGACTTCAGAAACTCGAAATAGGCATTGAATGGATTGCCGGCGTCCGCCGCCGGTTGAGGCGAAACGGCTTGTGCCATCTGCGCAGACCATGTATTCCAAGCGTTATACATGTTCTTATTCATATCCATCCACATGGAAAAAGGATTCTGTGAATTTTGACTCATAATCATTCTCCTCTCAAATATGTTTATTAACACCATCATACCACTACTGCCTACGTTATGACAAACTTTATAGAAAAATTTTCGAGAATTTTACGTCATTTCGTTACCGATCTGACCCCAGCCGGAGGGGCAGGAGGGGGGAGGTGGGGCACAGGGGGCGGAGGTTGGGCGGGGTGTGAGGCGCGTTCGCCAAGCCGTGCTCCGTGTCGGCGCATCTCTATGGCATCTGCGCAGAGAGCGCAAAATAAGACAGCCTTGCGCTCTTTTTCTGCTCCGATGCCCAAGAGCTGCTGCCG
>WRHI01000034.1 GCA_009783315.1 Peptococcaceae bacterium | reverse complement strand
CCTCACCGCCCGACGCAGCCCCCGAAAGGCGAAAAAAATACGCGGGCTTTTGGAGTCTGCCGCTCCCCAACCCCTGACGTGGCACTGTTACTGGCCAGCGCGGCATCTGCCTCCAACTCACCATTGAGTTGCGGGAAAACACCGCGGCAGAAAGCTCTGCTTATCCTTATCGTCAGTTCATGCACTTTTAAAATATGCACCCTAAAAGCCATGAGATTTGACACCGGACAGCATACGATGTAGAATAGACGAACGTGGAATCTACCACTAACCGCGCTTGTGGGGTTTATTGAAGGACAAAGACGGGTGTCACGGTCTTCAAGAGCAAACGGATGAGTCGGCTTGACCGGCTATCGACCCGAATGAGGCGAGTCTGAGGCAGAGGAGGTGACAACTATGTATGCTGTGATTGAATCCGGCGGTAAGCAATACACGGTGCGGCAGGGTGACGTCATTAAAGTGGAGAAGCTGGCCGCAGCGGTGGGCGAGAGTCTGGAAATCGACCGGGTGCTTCTGCTGGGCGGTGATAAGGTTCAAATCGGCGCCCCTCTTGTGAAGGGCGCGAAAGTTACGGCCAAAGTGCTTGAACACGGCAAAAACAAGAAGGTTATTGTGTTCCGGTACAAACCGAAAAAGCATGTCCGGGTCAAGAAAGGCCATCGGCAGCCTTATACAAAGCTTTCTATTGAGTCCATTGCCGGCTGACACGATTTCAGACGAGACACAACCGACAGAAAAATGTTTCAGGATAGGAGAGAGCATCATGGCACATAAAAAAGGAATGGGCAGTTCACGCAACGGTCGCGACAGCCATTCAAAGCGCCTGGGAGCGAAAAGAGCTGACGGACAGTTCGTGCTGGCCGGCAACATCTTGGTTCGTCAGCGCGGCACGAAGATACATCCCGGCACGAATTGCGGTCTGGGCAAAGACGATACACTGTTTGCCTTAGCCGACGGCTATGTCAAATATGAGCGCAAGGATAAATACCGCAAACAGGTGAGTATCTACCAGGAAAAACCGGTTGCCGTCGGCGTTCCGGAAGAAGCCGTTTCGGCGAAAACTGCTCCGGCGAAAACATCTGCGACGAAAGCCTCTGCGGCGAAAACCGTTGCGGAGAAGAACGTTTCCGAAAAGGCCGCTCCGAAGAAGGCGGCCCCGAAGAAAGATGCCCCAAAGAAAGCTGTTCCGGAGAAGGTTCCGGTACAGTAGCTTGACACAGGGACGGGGAACGAATTTGTTTCGTTTGTGAAAGCGTATTTTCATCTTTGGGTGAAATGCGCTTTTGTTTCTGGGAAGACCTATTCTTCCTCCAACCTTAACCCGGAAAGGATTGCACCATGTTTTACGATCGCGCAAAAATCCAGGTCAGGGCCGGCGACGGCGGTGCCGGCGCGGTGGCGTTCCGCCGCGAGAAGTATGTGCCGATGGGGGGCCCCAATGGCGGCGACGGCGGCCATGGCGGCGACGTCATTGCCCGAGCGGACGAAGGGTTGCGGACGCTGGTGGATTTTCATTATAAGAACCACTATAAGGCTGAAAGGGGACAGCACGGCGAAGGAAAAGGCCGTCACGGCCGCGGCGGCGAGGATACACTGCTGCGTCTTCCTCCCGGCACGTTGATTAGAAATGCCGAGACGGGAGAACTTCTCGCCGACATGTGCGAACATGGGCAGGCGGTGGTTGTAGCCCGCGGCGGGCGTGGTGGACGCGGCAACGCCCGGTTTGCCGGCAATCTGAATAAAGCGCCGCGTATCGCGGAACGGGGCGAACCCGGCGAGGTCCTTTGGCTGGATCTGGAGCTCAAACTGCTGGCGGACGTAGGGTTGGTCGGCATGCCCAACGCCGGCAAATCGACGCTGATCAGCGCCGTTTCAGCAGTTCGTCCTAAGATTGCCGACTATCCGTTTACAACCATGACGCCCCATCTGGGCGTGGTGAGAGTTGAGGAAGAAAGTTTTGTTATGGCGGACATACCGGGGCTGATTGAAGGCGCCCACGCGGGGGCGGGGCTGGGGCACGAATTCCTGCGTCATGTGGAACGCACGCGATTGCTGCTTCATGTTGTTGATATGTCAGGGCAGGAGGGCCGTGACCCATGGGAGGATTACGCCACAATCCGGCGTGAGATTGAGCTCTACAGGCCGGAGCTGGCCAAAAGAAAAACTTTTGTTGTGGCAAACAAAATGGATATACCGGAAGCGTTGGAGAACTGGGAGCGGTTACGGAGCCGGTGGGAAGAACAAGCCGGGGGGCATCAGGAGGTTTTTGCCATTTCCGCCGCAACGGGGAAGGGGCTTCCTGAGCTGCTGCGGGCTGTCGCGCTGGTACTACCGGAATTGCCGGAAGGGGTTATGATTGAGGGCAAAGAGCCGAACGATGGAATGGGGTTGAAAGGTGGCGCGGTTCAGGGGCGTCACCTTATCAAATTTGAAGAAGACGGCAGGGAAGAACAAAAGCAAGAATCCCGATTCAAACTGGAAATTGTTGACGGGGTCTACATTTTGTCAGGAAAGGAAATCCAACGTCACGCTGCCATGGCTTATTTAGATACGGAACAAGGGGTGCGCCGGTTTCAAAGCATCTTAAAACGCATGGGCGTGGACGATGCCCTGAAACAAGCCGGTATCAATGAGGGAGAGCAGGTCATGATAGGAGAACTGTCTTTTGAATGGAAAGACTAAATTAGCGTTCAATGGGCATAAGGAGGAAGCTTCAACAATGTTGACAGGGAAGCAGAAAAGATTTTTGCGGGCGATGGGCAGCGAAAGGCAGCCGGAACTGATGGTTGGCAAAGGAGAAATAACCGCCGGGCTGGTCGCCCAGGCTATCGAATGTCTGACCGTCCGTGAACTGGTCAAAGGCCGGGTACTGCCCAACTGCCTAATGGAACCGCAAGAAGTGGCAACCGAACTGGCTGATCAAACCGACGCGGAGCTTGTCCAGATCATAGGACGGAATTTTCTCTTATACCGGAGAGCAGAGGAGCCGATAATTAAGCTGCCATAGCAGCCAGACAGGAGAACGGCTTGGGGGACAGGCCCCGGCCCGCCTCTCCTCTGCCTTGAGCAGCAAGACGATCAATAAAAAAGATGGAGGTGATCCCATGCACGATCTCGAAGATTTGAAATCCGCCCAAACCCTAGGCATTATGGGCGGAACTTTCGACCCGATCCATTTTGGTCATCTGGTGGCGGCGGAAACGGCGCGGGTAGCCTTCGGTCTGGACAAGGTGCTGTTCATTCCGACGGGGCAGCCGCCCCATAAAGTCGAGCATAGAGTTACGGACCCTTGGGAACGGTTTGAGATGGTTAAGTTGGCTGTGGCGGCGAATACCGGCTTCGGTTTGTCGCGGATAGAAATCATGCGGGAAGGGCCGTCATACACCATTGACACCCTGCGAGAGCTGCGCGGGATACTGGTTGACGCGGATTTGCATTTTATTACGGGGGCCGACGCCTTGCGCAGCATGTTGAGCTGGCGTGAGCCAGAGGAGATTATTGCTCTGACCAAGGTGATTTCGGTATCGCGGCCCGGTTATCCGTTGCAAGATCTGTTTGAGACGATTGATCAATATGTGCCGGGACATCAGGACCGGATTTTTCAATTGAAAATCCCGGCATTGGCGATTTCGTCCACAGATATCCGGGCAAGGGTTCAGGAGGGGCGACCGATACGTTATTTACTGCCGGATGATGTAAAAAGCTATATAGAAAAGAGGGGTTTTTATCGCGATTCTTGAGATCTCTCTATTTCGACAAACATTTTGGCTTGAAATTTAGAAAATTTGACAAAATCTGTTTGACTTTTAGGAACCAAGTATACTATATTAGTATATGTCTATACTATCTATAGCACAAATTCTTTTTCGAGGTGAATTGGATGACGAAGACCCTTTATGTCGGAAATCTCCCTTGGAGCATTTCCTCCGAAGACCTTACTGATTATTTCAGTCAGTATGGCAACGTTGTCGGTAGTCGTATCATTACTGACAGAGAAACCGGACGCTCAAGAGGTTTTGGGTTCGTTGAGGTGGCGGATGAAGATGCTGAACGCCTGGCGATGGAACTCAATGGCAAAGAGCTGAATGGCCGTTCCTTGACAGTTAATGAGGCCAGACCGCGTCAAACAATGTAATTCAGAAGTCGATTCTGAATTGTAACTCAGCGACTGGATCTGAGTTATGACCTAACTGTTTGCCTGAAAGAGTAAGCCTCTGTTACCGGGATATCGCACGTGCCAATTGCATAGGTGATGTTACCCGTGACGGGTGCGCCTGGTGTTTCTGAAAGATAAATGATCCTGTTTGACAGAAGAATAATTCCTGTTTTGCAGCGTTGATCACATATATTATGGTTTATCTGGAGGATGACTCACTCGGACTCTGTAAAAGGACATCGAGAAACCCCATGGATTGACGTGGGGTTTTTTGATGTGCCGTCCGGCGGTGTTTTCGTTTTGCTATAGAGCTTTTCTCGGGCACGACACAGCGTAGCAAATATAGAATTTAAAAAGAATTATAAAAATTAAATAGCTTTTCCCTAAAGTATAGGATAGAGTGACTTGACATATATATTTGTTGGAGTAAAATGAGTACATTAGGGAATCTCGAAAAGGGTGTGAGTATGGGGAAAAATGAGATATTGAGCGGGGCGAAGGACTTTTGTGAAAAGGAAAACGCCAAAGCCAGCAACAAGAATATTGAGTTCAGAATATTTGAAGGCGGCGATCAAATCATTGAGGAGGGGTTTGACGGATATGATGCGTATCTGAATATCGAGGCTTTTCGAGACAGTTCGTTTACGCTTGTAGCTCGTAGCAGAAGTGATTTGTCCGTTTTTGCGCAATCGACATTATTTGTAACGGAGTATGATTTATATAAAAATATGTTTTTCTGGCAAGCCAGTGATGACAAGACGGTTCTGACAAAGGTTATGCTGAGTTCCTATGGGGATTTGATCGGAGATTGCTGTATTAGCATCGGTTTTACACAGTTTGCCGGCAATGTCATTGCTTCTGGAGATGTGTTTTCTAAACTGAAAGTCGCGTTGGCGTTCTACAAGTTTTCTAAAGATATTGTGTTTTCGCCACAGAATTTCGTGTATCTGACAGCTGAGGGAACTTATTTCTTGCCTGATGAGATTGTGAGTTTTGATGAATTGGATCTGGAGGATACAAACATCGAAGTGGACAAATTAGGGGTTGTCGATGAGGAAAGTGTGTCATCAGTCAGGTTTGCGGAGAAGATGAAGATGCGGAAGATGGATAACCTTTATGATTACAAGTCCCTGGGGCCCGTTTATTTCAGGAACAAAGGTTGAAGGAATAGGCGCTTGAAAAACGGGCGTCAGGGGTTTCATTGGGGAAGGTAGTAAGGCTTTCGGGCTTTATTATAAATGGCTAAAATATGAGAGAAGCCATTTCGAAAAAATAGAAGGCTGACATGACAAGCAGCAGAATTTTAGACAATTGTTAGCCATTCTATTAACAATCTAATTGAGAAGGAGGAGATGTAATGAAGTATTTGGTCGAGCCGAAAAGCGCTGCTGATCTGGTTTTCAAGGCTAACGCATGCCGTACAAAGACTGTTGTTGTTCACAAACATGGACATGGACATGGCAAAAACAACGGTTGCCCGAGCAGCTGCAAACGCTAATAGGTATCATTTTAGCTCTGTCTTCCTTATGAAAGAGCTTATGGCTGTCATTGATCCAGCATTTTTTCGGTTCTTTGGCAGCCATATTCTCGCCTTTGACTCTGTGACTTTAAAGCAATCTGGCGCTAAACTGAGACTAACCCCTTGGATTGGCGCTGTTTTTTTATATGGTCCAGCCAACAGATCATTTCGTATTAGTGCTTTTGCGTCCAAAGAACATGAATAATCGAATACTCATAGAGGAAGTGTTGTTCTTGAAGAAGTCGAAGTATACCCATATTCTTGAGGTTGACAGCAAAAAAGTAGTCTTTAACAGCATGACTTGCGCTATGGCAGAAGCAGACGACGATTTTATTAATTTGTATGAGAGAATTGAAGATATCAATGAGGATGATTTGACTGAAGAAGAGGCTGAACTTGTCAGCGACATGATGGTGGGCTGGTATATTGTACCTGATGTTGTCGATGAGATGAATATGATTAAATTGAGGAATTATGCCGGCAAGTATTCTGTGGAATCCCTGTCGTTGGTTATCGCGCCGACGGTGGATTGCAATTTTGGTTGCCAATATTGCTTCGAGCATCCTAAAGCCGGCTATCTCAGCAGAGAAGTGCAGGACAAGCTTGTTGATATGGTTAAGGAAAATGCCGAGCGCAAACGGGAAATTGATATTACCTGGTACGGCGGAGAACCGCTGCTGGCCAAAGATATTATTTATGATCTGTCGGAAAGGTTCATTGAAATTTGTGAACAGTATGAGGTTCATTACAGCGGTATGATGATTACGAACGGGTATCTTTTGACGGATGAAGATTTAGGGAGATTAGAACAATGCCGTATCGGGGAAGTGCAGATCACAATTGACGGCACGGAAGAGACCCACAACAGCAGAAGATTTCTCAAGGATAACCCATCAGAAGGAACGTTCGCCAAGATTATAGAGAATGTGCAAAAGCTTTATTCCCGAGGGATCGAAGTAACGATCCGTATTAATATTGACAGAACGAATCTTGAGGAAACCAAGAACCTTATTCTATACCTCAAGGGTCTCGGCATTCCGGAGGCGGCGGTCATTTTTGGGCATGTTTCCCAAAGCACGGAGTTCAATAAGGGCATTGAAGATACCTGTCTGACGATGGCGGAGTATGCCAACGCCAGCCTCGAACTGCAGGGATTCCTGCACGCTCATGGTTTTAGCGGATCTGAATTTCCGCATTATCCGGCGGTTAAGAAGAATTATTGCGGGGCGGATTCGATTAACACTTTTGTGATTGATCCGAAAGGATACATCTATAAATGTTGGAATGAAGTGGGTGATGTAAAGGACAGTGTTGGCAATATTTTGTGGGATAAGAGCGAGTATACGGCGGAGATGGTGTCGCGCAACGCGGCGTATATGACATGGTCGCCTTTTGAGAATGAAGGCTGCATGGCGTGCAAAATGCTCCCTATCTGCATGGGAGGGTGCCCCTATATTGGCGTTGTTCATGGTCATAAGCGGTGTGAGAGATGGAAATTTGGTCTTGAGGATACAATAAAGAAGATGTATAAACAGAGGATTGAGGCGGATGTCGAGGAATAAGGTTCTGCTGCGCGGAATTAAAACCAATCTATTCTCGTTTTGCATGGTCTTTTTTTCAACCTTGCTGGTTGTTGTTGTGCTTGTCGTTAATTTTTCTTTCCAACAGTCTGTTGTCAGCACAAGAATAGAACAACTCCGGAACGCGACTCTCAATACGCAGATTGCCGTTAATAAAGCCAGAAACGCTGACGACAGCAGCAATAATAATACTGGCGCCAATGGGAACAACACGAATCCCGATGCCGGCACAAATGAGACAACCCCCGGTTCAACCACGGATCCGAGTACGGATCCGGAGAATAAGGCGAGCACGGTTTTTCGGGTTGACCAGGTAGAAAATATTTTGAAGGGCAACAGCAATGTCCGGGCTTGGGTCGAAGGTTTATCATTTGAAGTCAGCTCAAAAATGAAGACTAAGCGTATCCATTTCTACGGGATCAATCTGGATCAACAGAAGGCGGTTTATCCCATCGAAGTTGTTGAGGGAACCGTGGATTTCGCGGAAGAAAACGGGGTTATTGTTTCTGAAACCTTTGCCAGGGACAATTCCCTGAAGCTCAATGATACTTTTAAGTTCTATTTGCGGGATGAATCGGAAACCGAACAGGATCCGGAGGCCGGAGAAGGTCTGAACGATCCGGAAGCCGGGCAGGATCAGGAAGCCGGGCAAGATGCGGAAGCCGGGCAGCAAAAACCCAGTGCTGCCCTGGATGGGTTCGAGGTGGTCATTAAGGGAATATCAAGGGATGCGGGGATCTTTGCTCAGGAACAGGGGTTGGTTATTGGCAAACTGGCTTTTGGGCAGAAATCTTTCGAGTTGGCCGGCAGACTGAACCGGCTGGATGTCGAGTTGCATGAGCTGGAGCTTATTACGGTGACCACGGAGGAGCTCAACGCCGAGCTGACTAAACTCAATCTCAATATTCAAGCGCAGCAAAAATTTGATCTTGACTATTTTGACACCTATGTTTCTACGGTGGTGTTGGCGCTGAACCTGTTTGTCAGTGTGATGGTTCTGGTTTCCATTTATATTGTGCTGTCTGTTTTTCGGTCCTACGTGTATCAGAACATGCGGGAAATGGTGACGTTGCGCAGCATCGGGTTCACCATCAACAATTATCGCGCTCTCATGATTGGACAAGTGGTGCTGATTTCTTTGGTGTCGTCGCTGGTTGGGGTTGGGTTGAGTATTCCGGGAGTCAGGGTGCTGCTGGCGATCTTCGTTGGCGATTCGAGCCGGAGCGAACTTAATTTCTCGGCGGTGGCCATCGTTGTTATTAGTGCCTGTGTGATTTCAGGACTGAGCGCGTGGCTGGCCACAAGGAAAGTAACACGGACGCCGATTATTGATATTTTGAAAAAGAATTTGGTGCAGAAAAAAAGCAGCGCCAGGACGATTATGTTTTCCATGGGTTTGTTGATTTGGTTTTTTGCCGTGGGCATTTTGTATGTGGCGGAAATGTTTGGTGTTGCCGCTTATTTCGTTGTGGTGGGCCTTGGATTAATCGGTTTTATTCTGCTGCATGATTATCTTGTTTATGCCTTCTCGCGACTCATTGAATTTCTGCTGGGCAGGTTGCCGCGGGCGCTGGGTCTGTTTGCCAAACAGTTGAAGTTTAACTGTGGCACCTATACCCAAAGCATTTCGATCATTTCTCTGGTTCTGACAGTATCGACGCTGGCGGTTTCCATATCAGCGATTCTGGATGAGGCTCTAACCAGTTTTTTTCAAGGCTCTGATATTATTGTCGGTATCTACAGTGAGGAATATGATAAGGCGGTGGCTGTGTTAAACAATGAGAAGGTGCCGTCATATGTCATTCAAAAGAGAACGTATGTGCAGATTGACGGTAAATGGGTGGAGATATCCGGTATTCCTGTCGATAAATACAGCTTGAAAAACCACGAACGGGTGACAAACGGTTCCCGCGAGGAGGTTTTCGGTCGGCTCAAAGATCCGAACACAATCATAATTACAACGACTTTTGCTAAGAATCATAACAAGGCCATGGGCGATATGGTGAAGGTGCAGGATAAGGAACTCAAAGTGGTCGGCGTCGTCAATTCTTTTGAGAGCATGGGAACGATCCTGTTTGTGGCGGATACGAACTATCCTGACCTTTTTAAGGATTATGATTATTGCGTGGCGATGGTGGACACAGGTGATATTGAGGCGACCAGGCTGTATCTTAACACTGAATTTGAGAAGAGCTTGGAAGAGTATAGCTATTCTGTTGATTCGTCGCGGGAGGTCTATGAGGCCAACGCCAGCGACAACCGGCTTATTATTAACATCATCTACTTTTTGTGCGCGTTTTCTTTGGTGATCAGCAGCATCAGTATGATCAGCAATCTTATTATCAATATGATTTCGCGCCGGTCGGATTTTCTCATCTATAGGACAATCGGGTTAACCAAAAAAACGATCCGGCGCATGGTATTGTATGAGGCGTTGTCCATAGGGATTTACAGCGGCGCGACAGGAGTTGCTATGGGGTGTGCTTTGCTGCCTGTCTTGGCCTCGATTTTGTCTTATTATATCGGGTCTGTCGGATATTCGTATTATTTCGACATTATGGCGTTCTTGATGTGCGTGGCTTGCGGGATTGCTGTGTTCAGCGTTCTCTTTACGGTTCAGAAATATGTGTTCAAAATGAATCTTATTGAGGAGATCAAGCGTGTGTAATTCCATTCGCGGTTCCCGGCAGCGATCTTCGCAATCGAGTATCGAACTTTCGAGTAGGGGTGAGAGGTATGCTAAGAGCAAGGTCACTAAAAAAGGCGTTCTTCCAAGGCGTCACCAATTATGTTATCAACGGTGTGAACTTGGAGATTGAGGAACAAGAGTTTGTAACGATTACCGGCAAGTCCGGATCCGGCAAATCTACGCTGCTTTATTTGCTCAGCGGTCTAGAGAAACCCACCAGCGGCGAGGTGATGTTTTACAATAAAACGCTGCACAGATTGAACGACAAAGAGATGAGCGAGTTGCGGCGTAAGGCCTTTGGGTTTGTCTTTCAATTCTTCAATCTGGTTTCTTCTCTCAATGTGTGGGATAATATCTGTTTGCCTATTACAATTGAACGCAGGCTTACCGAGGAACAGAGAATGACCATTGTGGAATATGTGAAAATGCTGGGTATTTATGACAAACTTGATTCATACCCTCATCAGCTTTCGGGAGGTCAGCAGCAGCGGGTGGCTATTGCCAGGGCACTGGCGATTGACCCAGACATTATTTTTGCCGATGAGCCGACGGGTAATCTTGATTCCGAAACCAGCGACGATGTGTTGAGGGTTTTCGACAATCTGAATAAGTGGCTGGGGAAGACTATTGTCATGGTTACCCATGACGAGAGTATAACAAAAATGCTGGCGACGCGGGAAGTTCGTTTGGTTAACGGACGGATTGTGAATTATTGACGATTGTTGGTTATTGGAGACTGTTGATTATTGAAGACTGTTGGTTCTTAACGGTGTTAGCATTAACGGTAGTTGATATTGATGGATGTTAGCTTAGCGAGGATATTGAGATGATTATACTCGAAAACACTGTGTTCCATGATGTTTGGCTGGATGCGCTCTACGATGTCCGGGATGAGGTTGGCAATGGGTTAGCCCGGATTCGCCGGGATTTTGTGTATAGATCCCGGGCGGTGGTTGATGTTTTTGATGATGCGCAGCGGATGACAGATTACTTGGGGTTCAGCATACCGGTGGGGGTTAAGGGAACAGGATTCAACAACAAGATTCTGCTTGTGGCGCGGAATGGTTGGATTGATGATTTTGAGGATTCTATTTTTGAGATTCTTTTGCATGAGTTTGCCCATTTGGCGGTGGCGGAGAGTTTTGCTGAGAAATGCCCGTTATGGTTGAACGAGGGTCTGGCGATCTATTATTCCGGCGAAGCCAAGTATAGGGATTCTCAAGGGTTCAAAGCGGATTATCCTTATTATGAGAAGGATTATGCTGACTGGGATTTGTTCTATTTTCAGTGTGCGCAAATCGTGTTCCGGCTGATTGAGAAATATGGTGAGCAGGATTTTGTCATCCATTGCCGCAAGTGCCGGGATTTTATCAATGACAGCATTGTCGGGGCGGAGAACTTGAGGAGATTTTAGTATGTCGTACGTATTTAAAAAGGTTATGGTTCTCATTAAACCTTATATGAAACAGCAGGTTGTCGGTTTCTTTCTGACGCTGCTTTTTTCTCTGGCGGCTATGGTGTTACCTCTGATTTCCAGTTGGATGATTGATGAAATTGCGGTACCCAGCGCGGAGATCCCAGCGGGTGTTGACGATGAAGGCAGAATTGCGTTTTCTCTGGCGGCGCGCGGCGCCGAACCAGAGGATGTTTGGGCGTATGAGAATGCTGATGGGACAATTGTCGTTGTGTTTGGCGGCAATATGCGCGAGCTGCCGGCCCGGGTTGACGCCAACGGCAATCTGGTCGTGACTCCCGAGAACCGCCCTTGGACGGGCGAGATCCCCGCATATGAGAACCCCGACGGTAACATTGTTATTTCTGTGGGGAACGTTAAGGAAGTTGACGTTTCCGCAAGTGTGGAGGGGGATGCGCTGGAGGTCGCCTTGGGCAGCGGCAACCCGAAAGCCCTTAATGTGGTGGCGAGTGTGAACGCTGACGGCAATATTCTTGTTAGGACATCGGAGCCTAACTTTGATTTGCTTCTGTTTGGCATTCTGTTTTTTGTGGGGGCGGCGTTGACACAGCCCGTTGTCGGGATCTTGCGGGATGTTTTGTTCATGAGGGTTACGGAGAAAGTTACGAGAAACATGCGCAATACCATGTTCTCGAAAATGCTTTTCTCCAATTTTAAATTCCTGAACAAGCTTAAGGGCGGCGATCTTATATCAATCATTACCAATGACGGACGGTCTGCCAGTGATTTTATTTCGGTGATTTTTATTAGCATTCTTTCTAGTGTTGTTATGTTGATTTGTATTGTCGTGGGGATGCTGATGCAGTCTTACGAGCTTACCCTGATTGTGATGGGGGTGTTCGGGGTTTACTTTCTGTTTAACGTGTTTTACACGAAGCGGTTACAGAAGATGTCTCTTGATGTTCAAGAGAACTACGACTCTCTTTGCACGAGTATTGATCAGACTAACAACGCTATTCTGTCCACAAAGGCTTACAATCAGGAGAAAAACGCCGAAACCCGATTTCAGGCCATTACGGACAAGATGTATAAGGACAATTGCAGGATTGGGTTTAATGAGATTGTCCTTGACTATTTGGCTAACGCGATTACGATGATTTGTTTGGGCATTCTGTACGGCGGCGGTATTCTGTTCGTCATGAATGGGACGATGACTCTGGGTCAGGTTTTTGCGCTGGGCCAGTTCTTTATGATGTTGAATGATCCGGTCAGCGCCCTGTTGGGTGTCAGCGTCAACGCCAACATTATTATGCCGGTTTTTGAGCGTATTGAAGGGTATACCGAGCTGGAAACGGAAGATGTAGGGGAGTATGAGGGCATTCTCAGGTTTCCCCATATTACGATTCGTGATCTTTCCTTTTCGTATTCGGATGAAAATGAAAATGAGGGAAATTACGCTCTGAAAAATGTGGCGATGCAGTTGCCGGCCCGGGGGTTAGTCAATATTATTGGGGAGTCGGGTTCGGGTAAAACCACGTTTACGAAGCTGATGCTAGGGTTGTATCCGGTACAGCGGGGTATGATCCATTACGGAAACAGGGATATTAACGATATTTCGATTGCTACGCTGCGGGGCAATATCGGGTATGTGCCTCAGGAAAGCGAGATCCTCAATGATTCGGTTTTTAACAACATCAGTTTTGGCGATCAGGATGTCTGGCTTGATGAGGCTATGGAGGTTTGTACCATGCTGCGCTTGCACGAGAAAATCATGTCGCTGCCCAGCAATTATCGCAGCGTGATTTCTGAGCGGGTGAATCTGTCCGGGGGTGAGAAGCAGAGGATTCTGATTGCCCGGGCGATTCTGAAAGAAGCGCCTATTATTATTATGGATGAGCCTCTGTCGGCGTTGGATTCAGAAAACAGCGAGCTGGTCAGCCGGATTATTATGCGTTTGGCTGAAGAGAAGCTTGTTTTGATGATTACCCATTATGAGTGTAAGACGTTGCGACCGGTGATGAAGGTTGTGTTTAACCGTGGTGAGGCTAAGGTTTGGAAGGACTCCGGGATTTTCCCAAAGCGCTGGTAGCTAGGGGGCAGGGGTTAGGGAGCAGGGGTCAGGGGTTAGGGAGCAGGGGTCGTACTGAAAACGAATGCGAATACCGAATAATCAAGTGGGGAGAGAGATGAGTCGATGGATGAAGGGTTTGTGACGTTGACGATACCTCGGAAGAAGCGCGTTGCCTTGATTGCTCATGACAGCAAAAAACAGGCGCTTGTGGATTGGTGCGCGCAACATGAGACGGTTCTGCAACGGCATGGATTGTGCGGCACGGGAACGACGGCGCGGTTGATCAGTGAAGCCACCGGGCTGATGGTGAAAGGGTTTCTGAGCGGGCCCTTGGGCGGAGATCAACAGATTGGGGCGAAGATTGCTGAGGGGCTTATTGATCTGGTGATCTTTTTTTGCGATCCGCTGACAGCTCAGCCTCATGATCCGGATGTTAAGGCGCTGCTGCGGATTGGCCAAGTGTATGATATCCCGATTGCGACCAATCGGGCGACCGCGGATTTTTTGGTGGCGTCGCCTTGGATGGAGCTGCCTTATGATCACCAGGTGCAGGATTTTCAGCAGGCGCATCTTCGAAGTGTTGGGGTGAAAGATTAGGCAATGGGGATCTCATGCCCTCAGTCTCATATCGTTTTGCAGGGAAGATGCCAGAAAGAGTTCTTCGGTAGCCAAAGCGAGTTTGGTGACCGAAAATTCATGGCCTTTGGGGAAAAGATAAAATGTGTCGTTGTTGGTGTTCAGGTCTACGCAGTCACCCCGCCCTTTGTAATTATACTCAATGTGGCAGGAATACAGGGACGACGCCTGCCATTGAATGGTGAAGGGCTTGTCTTCATATTCGCCGGTTAGGGTGAACCCATTCAGATCTTGAGTCAGACGGCCGGGTTCGCTGAATTTTACGAACCCTTTTGCGTTGGGGAGGGATTCAATGCGAACCTCGGCGTCAAAGGTATATGTGCCGTTTTCTATTTCTTGGCGTACGTTAGCCCGCTGCCATTCGTACCAATCGGGGATATGGGAAAATTCGGTTATGCCGGTTCGGGCGCGGAGGTCGCCCAGTTCGCTCATTTTCCACTCTTTACCGCATTGGCCGCAGTGAAGGGTGGATTGGGCGGAGGTCATTTTGTATTCGGTGTCGCAGGCGGGGCATTGATATAAGACTCGGTGCAAGCCTGCGGCGCGGTTCTTATCTTTGACGAGAATGCCTTTTTCTTTTTGCCAGGCAAAATCATCGTATACGAAAGCGTCTGTGAGCCGTTTATTGAGTTCGCTTACAGATAGATCTTGTGTTTCTTCTCGCGAGAACAGGAGCTTCATTTCGGATTCCACCGGCTTCACTTTGCGGCTGCCGACGTTCCAGAAAGGAGAATTGATGTGGTGGCCATGCATCATGAGCGTCACCACCGGGACGTTCATTTTTTGCACCATTTTGCCCAGAGAAGCAGGCAGGATAGCTGAAGTGCCACAGAGGGAATAGCGAGCTTCAGGGAAGAGAACGACGATATCGCCGTTTTTTTGAGCATGGAGCATGTTCTTAACCAAGCCGGTGCTTCTGGTGAATTTGCGGCAGCAAATACAGCCGACGGCGTGCAGCAACCATTCCATGCCAATGTATCCGTCAATGGCCACCACATAATTGGCCCGGTGGGGGAAGATGGCTTTGGTGACTATCATAAAATCCATGAACGAATTGTGGTTGCATAGCAAAAAGTAGGGCGGCTTCAGTGTTTTAGGCAAGCCTGTTTTGTCGATGCTGGCCCCGTGGATGAACGCTTTTGGGAAACTAAGCAGCCAAGTTATCGGAGTAAGTATACGCCATTGTCGATGGGGTCGGCGATTCATGTTAAAACGAGTAAAATCCCCAATCATTTTTTGACCTTGCCCTTTTTTTATTTTTCTTAATTATGACTCTTTCAGCTCCAAAGGGCAAGAGAAATAATATGGAAAAACGAGGGCGGCGATGTGGGCAGTTGCCAATTGTCAGTCGTCAGCTTCTTTCCGTTGGGGGGCCTTTTGTCGGCGGGTTTTTTTCCAGGGCTTAAATACGGAGGCCCAGATCATAAAGATCATGGTGAGGAGCTGGAACGAGATAAATATCAGCATGATACCACCATCGGCAAAACCGCCGCTGAAGGTGCCGGCGTCAACTTTGGTGCGGGCGGTAAAGAGCTGGCCGATGCTGCCAAAAGCGATGGAGAAGATCAGCAGGGGGATGCAGAGCCATTTGAGCAGAAGCCAATGGTGTTTAAAAAACCCCCATTTGGTCCAGCAACCGTAGATGACGCCTTGGATGAGGACGAAGAGAGCAAGAGGGCCGGCTATTTTTTGAAACAGAAATGATATGAGAGGCGCAATGACGAGGAATTCAGTTTCTGTTGACTGAAAGAAAGCCACTATGGTCAGCCCGGCTATGGCGGCGGTGGCGCCGAACCAGACGCCGCCGGAGATCAGATGGAGGACGCGCAGCCATTTCATACCTCTTTGTTTGAATTGCATGGTCTTTTTTCTCCTTTGGATATTAGGGACTGTTCCGCTTTGAGTTGGGTCAAGGTCTTTTCGTAATGGTACCGGGCCCAGCCCATTTCCAGCTGCCATTGTTCTCGGGTATGAGCCATGAGTTCCAGGACGGCTGTATTAAAGGGATCCCCGCCGCCTTTGTCCTGTTTCTCATCAAAATCCACGGCTTCGGTGGTCAGGTGGCGGAGGATTTCCTGACCATATCTCAGATAATGGCTGTACAGATACAATTGGTCGTCGGGGGATAGAAGATGCATGTGCAGGTATATGATATGGAAAATTTTCTGATAGTTGCCGGGGTTGGCGGCTGTATCCAGCATCAACTGAAAAAAGCGTTCGCGTCCCTGGGAAGTGATGGCCCAGGAACGGGTTGTCCTAGCGCTGGGAAAAGGAACACTGGCCGGATCCGCTTCTGTGATCAGCCCCTTGGCTGCCAGTTTTTTCAAGAGGGCGGAGAGGGATCCTTGGCTGATTTTTTCCCAGGGACCGATGGTGTCGTTGGAGATTTTGATTATTAAGTAGGCGTGGAGCGGGAAGTACATGAGCCAGGAAAGGACGAGAAGTTCATACATGGTGATGCTCCTTGTGCTGGCCAAAGTAGTTCTTATAGAATGGTTCTATTAGAATTATAAAGGACGTTTCTGGAGATGTCAAGAATGTTATTATACTATCGTTGATCTGGGCGCCCTGCTAAAAAATGAGCCAGGCGCAGTTCAACCTCGGGCCAGTTAACCAGCGCAAACCAGTTCTTCACATACTGAGCCCGTTCGTTCTGATAACGTAAATAGTAGGCGTGTTCCCAGACATCGCAGACCAGAAGGGGGACGACACCCCATTGGGTCAGGTTCTGATGTTTTTCCGCCTGTAGGATAACCAGCGACCGGAAATAAGGGTTGTAGCATAGCGCGCACCAACCTGATCCTTCGACGGCGTTGGCCGCGGCTGAGAACTGTGCCCAGAAATGAGGAACCCCGCCGAAGTCTCGATCCAAATAAGCCTGCGTTGTGGGATGAGGCTGCCCGCCTGAATCCGACGGACTCATCGAAGTCCAATATAGACTGTGCAAAATATGTCCTGATCCGTTGAAAGCGAGCTCTTTTTCCCAGTGCTTAATACAGGTGAAATCGCCATTGGTTAGGGCTGCCTGCAAGGAGAGTTCGGCCTTGTTGAGATCTTCTACATATTTGCGATGGTGTTTGTCGTGGTGGATCCTCAAGGTTCGCTCATCAATGACCTTCTCCAGTGCGTTGTAAGCGTAAGGCAGCGGTGGCAGGACATGGTGTCCCGGTGGAACATAGTGCGTGGTCGGCGAAAATTGCGGGGGTGGTGTATGTGTACATTGTGAGGGTGCCGTATAGTGTTGGTGCGGCAAATGCATTATGGGTTCTCCCTTCTTGAGGTGCGGATGTTTTGGCGATGCTGTTAAGTTAACATATGAACGGATGCAAGACTTTGCCACCCAAGGTACCTCCCTTGCTTCCCACTCGGGGGGTGCATATTTTCTAAGTGCAGGATTCGACAAAAAAATAAATAGAAATATCCACTGCGGGGTTCTCCCGCAACCGAATGGTGAATGGAGATGGATATTATGTGGGCTCGTAACAGTCCCGAGGTAGGGTTTGGTGAGCGGGAGACTCCAAAAGCCCGCGAACTCTTTTCGCCTTTCGGGGGCTGCGTCAGGCAGAGAGGCTTTTGGATTCTCCCGCTCACCAAACCCTACCTCGGGACTGTTACTGGCCAGCGCGGTATCTGCCTCCAACTCACCATTGAGTTGCGGGAAAACACCGCGACAGAAAGCTCTGCTTATCCTTATCGTCAGTTCCTGCACTTTTAAAATATGCACCCCCACTCGGGCGGTGTTTTGAGCGAAACAAATTATTGTGTTACAATTTGGATAAAAAACGGAGGGGAACAGTCATGAATACACAATTCATCTCTATCGACAAAGACAACATTGAGCGTGAGCACATTTGTTGTGCCATCAGCGACAAAAGAGGAGAAACAGGCGTCGCCTCCAAAAAAGCCTGGATGAAGAACGCTTTTGCCGACGGTCTTGTCTTTCAGAGGCTTGATGAACGGGGCAAAGTTTTTCTCGAATACATACCGGCGGGAAACGCCTGGTATCCTATCAGCGCCGAAGGATACATGCACATTAATTGTCTGTGGGTGTCAGGGCAGTACCAAGGCAAAGGTCATGCCGATCGGCTCCTGCAGGGGTGTGTTGAGGACGCCAAAGGGCAAGGCAAACACGGGTTGACCACAATTGCGTCTGAAAAGAAGAGAAGTTTTCTGACCGATCCGGGGTATTTGAAGCACAAAGGCTTTATGGCGGCGGATACCGCGGAGCCGTATTTTGTGCTTTATTATATGCCTTTCGCGGAGGATGCGCCTGTTCCCAAAATCAAAGACTGCGCGAAACAGGGGCACATAAACGAAAAAGGCATGGTGCTGTACTACACCAATCAGTGCCCTCACACCGATAAATACGCGCCGCTGCTCCGGGAAATGGCTGAACAAAGAGGCGCCGCGGTCAAGCTGGTTAAGCTGGAAACGAAGGAACAGGCCCAGAACGCCCCTGGGCCGTTTACCACATACAGTTTCTTCAATGACGGGAAGTTTGTTGCCCATGAAATCATGGGACCGGCGGCCTTTGGAAAATTTATGGACAAGAGTGGCTTGTGAGGCCCGAATCTTAATAAAAACGTAAGAATTTTGTAATGGGCGCGTAACCACCCTATGTCATACTGAAGCCATACGATTGAGAACAGGAGGCTAAAAAATGTGAATAGGAACAGAACAACCCGTGTTGTCTGTCTGGCTGCCGCGTCGGTGATGCTGAGCGGCGCCGTGGTGTTTGCCGCCGTTGCGGGGTCACCCTATGAAACCTTAAAGAAGGCGATGCTGGACACGGCTGCGTATCACAACGTGACTGTGGAAGGGCAGATCACCTTGTCAGTTAACGGTGTGACGCAGAAAACACAGAAGACGCATTATATTTTAAACGGCGACGCTTTTTTGCTGTCTGTTTTTGACCATGACGGCAACCCGGACGGGTATCTGTGGTTTGCGATGAAGGGACTGACCATAGGTTCCTCGGATGTGGATGTTCCAGGTTGGTATTCGGCGAATATTTGGCCGGATGAATACATTGCTTCGCGCAACAATGTTGCGTTCAGCAGCCCTTTCATGGGGGGCGTTCTTAACAACTTTCCATTTATGATTGATCTCGGGGATCGTGACTCTGCCGCCATGAGTTTTGTGGCACTGTCCATAGATGTCTTGGCTGGTGATCTGAAGAACAACGTTGTTATGAGCGCCGGACAGGATGTCCGCCGCATCCGTGGCCGACTGAACGAAAGCCAGGTTCCTGAACTTTTCAAGGCTGGCCTGGACTTGGTTCTTGATCAGCGGATTGGGAACCCGGTTACCATGATTCACGAGGTCAGCTTTGACGGACGAGAGCATGTTTACGAGCACACGCGCTTGGAAAATGGCACAAAAACCATCACCACTTATCAGGAGATTGTCCGCCCCATAACACCTGAAGAAGAGACGGCGTGGAAAAAAGGATCCTATACGGACATCACGTTCATCCATGGGGTTCCTTACATCATGGAGATGCCGCCTCATTCTGTCAGCGTTCACGTAGTCCCGGCCACCAGAGATGACTACGAGGGCTTTGACCCGCTGAACTATCCCAAGAAAAGCCTGACAGTCAATGCTATTTATGGAGAAGCGGAGATTGACGCGGACGGCAACTTGCTGACAATGGATGCCGGGGTCGTCCTGACAATCGCAGACATCTTTGGCGGAACCAACGTTCTTGAAGTCAAGTTCGTAGTGAGTTTCTCTGATATTGGCACAAGCAATCCCGTCTGTCCCATACCTGGTGCGGAACAGCTGTTCGCGGACACTTTGAAAACCTATAATGATGATTATGAATACAGAACGTTCTACTTCACCTTGAACCAAGACGGCAGCATTGACGCGGACAGTGTTACCGACACCTATCCGAAGCTGTCGTCCCACGAAAACGACGCAAAACCATCCTAAAGAACGGGGGGATACAGCGTGAAAAAGAATGTGACAATCCGCGCGTTCAGTCTGGTCGTCGCGTCGGTGGTGCTGAGCGGCGCCGTGGTATTTGCCGCCGTAACAGGTTCACCTTATGAAATCCTGAAGAAAGCGACACTGGACGCGATGACGTATCACAACGTCACTATGGAAGGTCAAATGACGCTGACCATCAACGGCATTATAGAAGAGGAACTGAAATTCCGATGCGTTGCGGGGGAAAACGCTTGTTTGGAATACGACTCAGATGAGAACGGGGACATCAGCAGCGACAAGTATTCATATGCGGGAAGGGGCCTGAACATAAGACCCCTCTATGTGGCGGAAGACGGCTTCCCATGGTACAGAGCAGATATCTGGCCAGGCGAATTTGTTCCGAACAGCCGTTATTTCGTGATTGATGCTCAGGAGCGGCATGCCGCCGCCATGCGTTTCCTGGAACTGGCCATTGACGCCCTTGTGGGCGATCTGAAAAACAACGTGACCATGAGCAGCGAAAACGAAATCCGCGTTATCCGCGGCACATTGGCCGAACGCCAGGTTCCGGAACTTCTCAAGGCGGGGCTTGACCTGTTAGCTGAAGAAGTTGCAGCGCCGCTCTACAAGACCAAGAAGGTCAGCTTTGACGGCAAAGAATACGTATATGAGGATACCTGCATAGCTAAAAAAACCAAAACTGTCACCACCTATAAAGTGATTGTCAGCCGCCCCTTAACCTCTGAAGAAGACGCCGCGTTGAAAAATGCCGGCATGATAGATCTCAACGTCACCTGGATTGATGACGCTTATTATGTTGTGGAAACGCCGGAGCGTCGCGTCAGTGAAGACACAGCTCCGGCCACCCGTGCCGATTATGATGACGTTGAGCCGCTGAACCGTCCTATGCAAAGCCTGGCGGTGGATTATGTCCATTGGGAAGGGGAAATTGACGCGAACGGAAATATGCTAACCATGGATATCGGCGGTATCATCAAAGCTACGGACATTTTAGGGGACATCAACGTTTGTGAGATTAAGTTCACCGTAGATTTTTCGGACATTGGCACAAGCCGTCCTGTTTGTCCCATTCCCGGAGCGGAACAGTTGCTGACGCCGGTCTATGCTAAAACTCATTTTGGCAACGAATATATGACCGTCTTCTTTACTTTGAATCAAGACGGCAGCATCAACACAGACAGCATCACCAAGGATCCGGGGAGAGGATGATCCCCAAGGGGGGACACCAACAGAGAGTGAGGAAAGACTATGATCTTGGAATTGGAGAACTTGACGAAACTCTACAAAAACGGCCGGGGCGCGGAGGATATATCCTTCACCCTCGCCTCCGGAGAGGTGCTGGGTTTGCTGGGGCCAAACGGCTCCGGCAAAACAACGACAATGAAGGCCATTGCGGGGTTGGTGCGGCCGACCCGCGGCAGCGTCCGCATCTGCGGTATCAACGCGCTTCAGAAACACGAAGAGGCCATGAGGCGCGCCGGTTGTCTGATTGAAGCTCCCGCCCTGCATGAGCACATGACGGCCTACGATAATTTGAACCTCGCCGCCCGGTTCTACAAAACAGTTAACGACGTGCGCGTTGACGAGGTCTTGCGCATGGTGGAGATGGACAAATACAAAAAAGAAAAAGTCGCTTCTTTCAGTCTGGGTATGCGCCAGCGTATCGGGCTGGCACTGGCGCTGCTATCTGACCCTGAGCTTCTGATTCTGGATGAGCCCGCCAACGGGTTGGATATAGAGGGTATGGTCGCTGTCCGCGAAGTGGTTAAAAAAGCTGCCGAAAGAGGTGCCGCTGTCCTCATATCCTCCCACTTAGCCCACGAAATTGAACAGTGCGCTACAAGAGCCGGGATCTTATTCGAAGGGAAACTGCTTAGCGTAGAAAGCATGGACGGGATCTTAGCGTCGTCCCCCAGCTTAGAGGACTATTTTCTGTCTCAAATCGCCAATAACCGCGAGGAGGTGGCGATATGACATCTTTTCTCGCTTCGTATCGCGGCGAATGGGACAAGCTAATAAACCGAAAAAAATACCTTGTGTTCATAGGTATTGGCGTCGGCTTATGCCTTCTCTGGGCCGGTTTCGGGTATCTGTTCGCGGACTTTGTCAAGCTGCGGGGCGGCGTGAACATAATCTTGACTCCCACACCTATGGGCGTGCTGCCGTTATTCCTGCAAATCATAGTACCGTTTCTGATGTTCATGGGTGTAACCGACCTGCTCACTGTTGAAGACGCGGATAAAACCATGAAAGCCGTCTTGTGCCGCCCGGTGGAACGCTGGAAACTGTATACCGCCAAGATTTTGGCGGTGCTGACCTACGCCGCTCTCTATTTAGCATGTGTAATCGTTGTCAGCACGGGACTCAACCAACTCTTCGGAAGACCTCTGGGCGCAGCCGGCTTCTTCATCGCTATGGCTTCATACGCACTGACCTTGGCACCCCTCGCGGTTTTGGCCACATTCGCCGCCCTGGTCGCCCTCTGGGGGCGCAGCGGGACCTTGACAATGTTTGTACTGCTGTGTTCTTATATGCTGCTCAGCGTCCTGCCGGTATTTTTCCCGGTGTTATCAGAAATTCTCTTCACTTCCTATCTGAGTTGGTACAAACTCTGGATCGGCGCTCTGCCCGGCGCGGCCAAGCCTGTCCAAGTGGTCATCATAGTGCTAGGATACGGCACGGTGTTTTATATAGCGGGAAGCCTGCTCTTCGATCGTAAAGAATACTGATCAATGGACAATGGACAATGGACAATGGACAATGGACAGTGGGCAATGGACAATGGACAATGGACAATGGACAATGGACAATGGACAATGGACAATGGACAATGGACAATGGACAATGGACAATGGACAGTGGGCAATGGACAATGGACAATGGACAATGGACAATGGACAGTGGGCAATGGACAATGGACAATGGACAGTGGGCAATGGACAATGGCAATGGACAATGGACAGTGGACAGTGGGTGAGATTGCGCTATATCCAGCGAAGCGGGTCAGAACGTTGCCCGGGCCGACTCTTCTTGAGAAGAGAAAAAACTTTGTTGCGGCGCAAGGGATTTGCGCGAAGAATCACAAATCATTGTCCATTGTCCATTGTCCATTGCAAAGACTCTTCTTGAGAAGAGAAAAAACTTTGTTTCGGCGCAAGGGATTTGCGCGAAGAATCACAAATCATTGTCCATTGTCCATTGTCCATTGTCCATTGTCCATTGAAAAAGAGGGTTGCTTGCCATGTCCGTTCGTTTGCGCATCTTTTCAAACACCCTGATCGCGATACTTGTGTTGAACGCTGTCGGGATAAGTATGGGTTTTATGGTTTTCTGGCTTGCGGCCTATCCTTATGTGGGGGAACGGTTGAATGAGAATGCCGGGCATATCGCCGCCCGGTATTTTCCGCTGAGTGGCGTTGCCGTATTGATTCTTGTGGGCGTCGGCGCGATCTGGGTCATCAGTGTGACCCTGCGGTATGTGATCAGACCTCTGTCGCGGCTTAAGAGGGCCGCGACAGAGATTGGGGACGGTAATTTAAGCTACGAACTGGCCGTGAGCGGGCGGGACGAATTTACTGAGCTTGCCGTTGGTTTTGAAAAGATGCGCGTTCGTTTAAAGGATTCTACACGCGCTCAGGAAAAAGCGGAGGCAGAGCGGCGGGCCATTATGGCTTCGGTCACCCATGACTTGTTGACGCCCATTACGTCCATTTTAGGATATGCCGAGGGTATCTTGGACGGCGTTACGGATACACCGGAGAAAACCCGGGAATACGCCAAGATCATTCGCAAGAAAGCTCAGAGTCTGCAATTCCTTGCTGAGGATTTGTCTTTGTTGTCCCGGCTGGAGAACGCCCAACTGCCATTGGATAAGCAGGAGGAAGACTTAGGGGTTTTGGTCGCCGAGCTGGCGTCGGAGTTTTCTTTTCATGAAGCGGATGTGTGCGTGGAAACACATCTTATGTCCGGGTTGCGGGTGATGGTTGATAGGGAAAAAATAGCCCGTGTTCTGAATAACCTCCTTCAGAACAGTGTTAAGTACAAAAGACCGAATCTTTCCCCCCGGGTGTCGCTGACTCTTGTCCGACAAAGGGGGGCAAGTCAGCCCGGCGGGATGGCCTTGCTGACGGTTTCCGATAACGGCATAGGCGTGGAACAAGGCGATCTGCCTCGTTTGTTCGACCAATTTTATCGGGCCGACGTTTCCCGAGGCCGACAGAGTGGCAGCGGCCTGGGGTTGTCGATCGTTCGCCATCTTGTTCGTTTGCATGACGGGAAGATTTGGATTATTAACAACCCCGGCGGCGGCTTATCGGTCAATATAGCGCTGCCGCTGGCCGGTTCGTAATTATTATCGATGAACATCAAATATCAGACATCAAAAAGGAGGGTGCGGCATGTCAAGAATCTTGATTATAGAAGACGACCCGGAAATAGCGGCCTTGGTGCGGGACTATCTGCAAATGGCGGGTTTTGAGACGGTTTTGGCCGGGAATGGTCAGGAAGGTCTTGAAGCCGCCCCGACCACTGATTTGATTATTTTGGATATTATGCTGCCCGGGCCGGACGGGTTCGCTGTGCTGAGAGAATTGAGGGAAACATCGGATATGCCGGTAATAATCTTGTCCGCTAAAGGCGAGGATATTGATAAAATCCGTGGCCTTGGCTTGGGCGCCGATGACTATATGCAAAAACCTTTTTCTCCCGGAGAACTGGTGGCGAGAGTGCGGGCTCATCTGAAGCGTTTCGAACGCTTGACATCCCAAACAGGCCATCAAGGAAAAACCAGCCCAAAAATTATGATCCGGGGGCTGGAAGTCGATCGTGAGGCGCGACAGGTGTTCGTGCGCGGAGCGGAATGTTCTCTGACACCGAAAGAGTTCGACATTCTGCTGTTCCTGATAGAAAACCCCAACCATGTTTTCTCGAAAGAGGATTTGTTCGAGCGGGTATGGGGGCTGGAAGCGATGGGGGAAAGCGATACGGTTGTGGTTCATGTGCGCCGGCTAAGAGAAAAGATCGAACCGGACCCTCAGCAGCCTCAATATGTGGAAACCGTTTGGGGCGTAGGGTATCGGTTCAGGATATAAAATAAACAAGGATTAATCGAGACTCAACATCAGGATAGCATTGTATCACAAGTGTCCGCCTCACTGAGGAATGGTCATGCCAAGTCTGCGCTGCTTAGCCGTGCCTATTTTTTGGGTTAAGCGTGACGGTGCAAGCACCCGGACGGATGGAACCAGATTAAGCAAGCGCGCGACAATGCTATCTTCATCCTGAGGTTTGTAGGAAAGCAAACATGTGTACGTACGGGAGGCTTGATCGAATTCCATGCGTCTGTTACAGTCCATAAAGGCGTGCCGGAAACGCTCATAGGCGCTGCGCCCGCCGCTGATTTCGAGAATCAATGGTTCCTGAGGCGGTATGAGCAAATACTCATCAAAGAGAGAGGGCCGGGAAGGAGCCGGAGTTTCCCGTGGGGCCAAGCCGTCTTCATCGGCGAGGAAGGGGTCCCCGCTCAAGAGAGAGTCGGCAGCGGCTGTCTGAGAGATGATGTCTGTTGATGGGGACCTATCCGCCCTCGCCGCGTCCAACGTGTTCTGGACCAGGCGGGCATCGGTAATATTTCTCATATCAATGGCACAGGCGCTCGTGGCACGGGCGGAGATGATGGTGCCGCCGGCATTGATTTGCCCATGCACGCGAAAACGGTCTGTTCCCATGATATACTCAAAACGCAAAGGCAGAAAATAAATAGGCGTGCTATTGGGCGAGCCGGCATCCCGCAGGCGGACAATCCGGCGATCTTGCCGGGCGGTAACAAGGGCCTGCATCAGTTTTAAGTAAGAAACATCCTCAAAGGGGTCGCCGGCGGCGGGACGAAAAGGAGAAAGAGCCTTTGTCTCAAAAAGAGGGCGGATGTCTTTCAGATCGCGCCCGACCTGTGCAAGCACCTCGTGGGGGATTAGTAGGCGAACGCGAATATCGGCAAGAACGGTTTTGATCCAAGCTCTCTTCAGTTGATCCGTATTAGGTCCCGGCAGGGGGTCCGGCAAAGGATCCATCAAGGGAACAGAAGCGTCGGCCAGAAGAACAGGCAGAAAGGAAGCGCCAAGGGTATCCACAGCAGATTGGGCCACGGCATACAGCTCCGCGCGGCCCAATGTCCCGGTGCCTGCCGCCAGGAGAATGCCATTCAAGGTTTCCACATAAGCCTGATAAATGCGTGCAGTTGGTTCCATAAATGACCATCCCTTTCTGCTTGAGCCGTTCATGATTTGTTGTGTGATGGTTGCCAATAAAAAACTATCTGAGGAAATCACCAATTATCACAAAAGAAACGAGTGTTCTGAAAAGTCTAACCCTGTATCTAATTGTCCATTGTCAATTGTCAATTGTCCCCCGTCTTCCTGCGCCGTACCACATCCATGATCAAGTGAAACTCTTCCATGCGAAAAGCTTTAGCAATCAAAATGAAGATGAGGAATCCGACGCACACGCCGCTGAGAAGATCGGTGACAGAGACCAGTTTTTTCATGACGCCGGTTAGTTCGCCGGTTGATGGCAGCACAAGTTTGGTTAGACATCCCCACAGGAACAATCCCACAACCATAACAACAGAGGCCAGCGTTGTCTTAACGGTTGAATTCAGGATGTTGCGGCCATCCAGCGGGCCAATTTTGCGGCGGAGGATAGCGAAGAGAACCACGGTCTGCAGAATGGCTCCCAGGCTCATGGCAAGCGCTAAACCGCCTGTTTTGTAGTCCTCGGGGAACGTCCGATTGAAGAGGAGCATGAGTCCCACGCTGACGATCATCGCGAAGGCGCCGATTAGTACGGGGCGCCAGGAATCCTTCAGAGCGTAAAACGCGCGCGGAACAATCATGATGAGACCCTGGAACGTGATGCCGATAGCGAAAAAGAACAATGGAATCGCCACTGCTTCCGTGGCGGCGGCATTGAAAGCGCCGTGTTCGTACAGGGTGCTGACGAGAGGGATTCTGAGCATAATGATACCCGCGGAGGCTGGGATGCTGATGAATATCACCATGCGCACGGCTTGGGAGAAGGTTTCAATGAACTTTGTCTTTTCGCGGTGTGCGGCGTGTTCCGCCATCGTGGGAAAGCTGGCAATGACAAAGGCGACGGCGAAAACACCGACAACCATGAAGTGAATGCGGTGGGAAAGGTGTATGGCGGTAGCGGGGCCGTCGCCCAAAGCGTTAGCCATATTGGTGTAAGTGAACACCATAAACTGATTCAAAACTTGCAAAAGGAGTATCGGTAAAGACATAATCCCGATGCGCCGCACAGCCGGATGCCGCCAATCCGCAATCAATTTGTAGCGAAAACCCACTTTGCGCAAGTGGGGGACTTGCACGGCAAAATTGGCGATGGCGCCGAGAATAACACCAAAGACGAAAGCCCATACGCCTATTTTTGGCGCCAAAACAGCGGCGACAACAATGATGAAAGCGTTGTAGAGCAGCGACCCCAGAGCCGAAGGCCAGAAGATTTTTTTGGTGTTTAAGACGCCCATGGCGATGCCGCTCAAAGCCATAAAAATCGGCTGAATCAGCAGCAACCGGGTTAAATTGGTGGCCAGATCCCGTTTAGCCAAGAGATAGTCATAAGGAACATTGCCGGAAAAAGGAACCATTAGTTTAATGAAATAGGGCGTCAGAAATACAGCGGCGACACTTACCACAATCAAGGCGCCGACCGCGATGTTGATGACCGAGTTGACAATGCGCCAGCGTTCTTCCCGCTGAGAATCGTCCATATAATCGGAAAGCACAGGAATAAGGGCGGCGCTGATCATGCCGCCGGCCAGAATCCAGAATAGGAAATCAGGGAGGGTGAAAGCCGTGTTATAGGCGTCGGTCTCTAAGCCAAAGCCAACGACGCCGGACATGATTGAGTCCCGGAACAGTCCCAGAACCCGAGAGAGCAGATTGGCCGCCATAATAATGCCGGCAGCCCGAAACATCTTTTGAGAAGTTGTCATAGAATCCTCTGCGAAGTTTTTTGGGGTGACGATGGTACGCCGCTGCCTGCTTAGAGCCGGAACCATCTGCCATCGTTCCTAATTATATCACAGGGAAGACAGGCTTTGTATGTTTTGCATGAAATAATTGTCAATAGTCAGCCATAGAGTTCCATAGAGTTCGAGCGGGAATCAGCAAAAAAAGAGACGCGGTCTTAGATAAAGGCTATCCCTTGCTGACACGCACCATCACATGGGTAGTCATGTCCACAAACTGACTGTACACAGACGACCATACCACTTGCCCCTTGGGTTCACCGGAATCCACATAGTCAACACTGTATGTGATGTTAGCCCCTTTGGACGTGAATTCATAGAAATAGGCCGGCAATTCTTTTTCGCTCTTTCCGGTCAGATCGTCTATATAGGGGCGGCCT
>WRHI01000033.1 GCA_009783315.1 Peptococcaceae bacterium | reverse complement strand
CTTGCGTTAACTGACAACGGGGGTGAGTTTGCCAACATTATGGACATCGAGAACAATGCCGCCGGCCAGAGAGAAACGATGCTGTTTTTTTGCGACCCCTACCAATCCAGCCAGAAAGCCCATTGTGAGAAAAACCATACCGAATTCCGCAACATCGTACCAACCGGGACCTCCTTCGATAATTATTCACAAGAAACTGTCAATCTCATCTTCTCTCATGTCAACAGTATCAAACGTAAGATTCTCAACGGAAGAACCCCTTATGAGTTGTTCGCTTTCACTTTCGGCGAGCAGATTGCATCTTTGTTTGGTGTTTATCCCGTTTCGCCGGAACTGGTCGTTCAGTCTCCGAAGCTTCTCAGCAAATGATCCCATAACCCCTTGATTCTTACTTTATAAACACTCTCCATTTTTCCCATCCGATTTTCCATACCTGCGGAAGTTTCTCTGAAAAATGTGCTTTCAGGGAGTGCGAAGCATACCCATTTTGCCTGTATTGGTGTTGTTGTGCCCTGCTTTTCTTGGCTTTTTGTCCCCTTGCTAACTCTGCTTTGCTCCGTTTTTCAGGTTAAATGCAACGTCTATCCAACTGTGGAACTTACTTTGGGAATTTACGTTAAATTGGATGTGCGCCGCCAGATCTTCTTTGGTGATAAGCTCTGGCATGATGGGAATTGGGGGGGCAGTCACGTCTGGATAACGGTCTTTCAGCTGCCGGCTATGAGTCTGTATAAATCCATAGGGTATGGGATCTTCGGTGAGATGGGCGATTTGATATTCATAGAGCCCATCGAGCCGGACGAGGCCCCGGCCTTTGTATTTGGCGGGAAGCAATCCTTCTGTTTTGCCGACGATGGAGAAATAGTCCTCGGCTTCGTTCATTTGAAGGGAAAAGAGTTGTTTGAAGTTCTGCCGGATAACGGCACGGACGGCGTTGATACTCAGGGCGGTCAAGATGACATAGATGCCGTATTTGGCGCTTTCCCGAGTGAGGTTCATGATGTCCCGGAGTTTGTGTTCATAGATATCCGAAAAGATTCCGAAGTCGTGGATGATAAGAACGATGCTCGGGATTCGGGGTTCGGTGTTCGGTGTTCGTTGGTCGGGATTCGCTGTTCGTTGGTCGGGGTTCGGGATCCGGGATTCGGGTTGGGTCGTTTTCATATAGGTAATAAAGTCGCCGCCGTAATCGGCAAAGAGGGCTTTGCGGTTGTGGATTTCTTCACGGAGCATCCTGAGAAGATTCTCGATTTTCTCAGCTTCAAAGCTGAAGACCACGTCGCCAACGTGGGGCGCTTGGGCGAAGGCCCGCAGGGTCTCAGCGGAGAAATCGAGGATATAGATATTGACTTCGTAGGGAGTGTGATCCTGGGTCAGGGAAGTGATGAGGGCGTTAAGAAAGGTGGTTTTACCTGATCCGGCAGAGCCATAAACAATTGTATTCCCTTCGTCGGTCAGGGGCAGGGTCAGGGTGCATTGACGCTGCCGGGAGGGATCATCGTACTGTCCAATAACAGGATTGAGAATGTAATTAACAGTCGAAAATCCGCTTGTTGTCTCCGTCTCCCCATTGTCCATTGCGTAATCTTTCTTGATTTCATCAAGAAAGATTACAGAGGGGATCGGTTCAAGCCAGAGAGGCCGGACGCTGATATTTTCTTTGTCGGCGGTGGCTTTGAGGTATTCTGTGATGGCGTCCAGCTGTTTCTTAGGATTGGCCAGGCGGCTGTTTCTCTTATCGGATTTGGCGGCCCGGATGGGGCGGCCGTTGCTGTCGATGATGACGACGGCGTCGTCTTTCTCGGGGATGAATCTGTCTTGAGGATAGTAGGGAGCGCCTGCCCAAGCGGATTGGCCCATTTCAAAGAGTTCGTTGTAGCCTACTTGCAGGTAGAAGCGGCCCGCTTGGGTCAGTTCGGCAGCGTCGGGACGTTTCAGCATGTCTTGGCTGTCGGCTTTGTCTTGGACTTTCAGACAAACCCGGAATCTTGAGTTGGACCAGATCTGGTCGTCTACGACTCCGGCGGGTTTCTGGGTGGCCAGGACGAGGTGAATGCCCAGGGAACGACCGATGCGGGCGGCGGAGACCAGCTGAGTCATGAATTCGGGTTGCTGGGTTTTCAGTTCGGCGAATTCGTCGGCGATGAGGATCAGGTGTTGCAGGGGTTCTGTGACGACATGCTGGCGGTAGAGTTCTTGGTATTTGTAGATGTCTATGTTGCTGATTTCGAGCTTTTTGCCGGTGTCGGCAAAGATGGCTTGGCGGCGTTTGAGTTCGCTCTGGATGGAGACCAGGGAGCGGTTCAGGGCAGCGCCGTCCAGGTTGGTGATGATGCCGGCGGTGTGGGGCAGGTTTTCGAAGGATTTGGCCATGCCGCCGCCTTTGTAGTCGATGAGGATGAAGGCGACTTCGTGGGGGTGGTAGTTGACGGCCAGGGAGAGGATGAAGGCCATGATGAATTCAGATTTGCCGGAACCGGTCATACCGGCCACCAATCCATGAGGGCCATGGAATTTTTCGTGAAGATCCAGTTTGAAGAGTTCGCCGACGGCGTTCATGCCGATGGGGGCCTCCAGGGTTTTGGTGGGGTCGTTTTCCTGCCAGCGGTTGAGGATGTTCAGGTGTTCGATCTTGCCGACCTGGAACATTTCTAAGAAGGTGAGTGTTGTGGGCAGCCGGAAGGCGGCGGCCAGGGTGTCCAGGCGGATGTTGGCCAGCCGGACGCCGAGTGTGTCGGGGCTGGTGCGGTTGTCGGTTCTGACCTGGATGTCGGGTATGAAAGATATGACGGTGCCGGGGTTGTCTTGGGTGTAGTATTTTCCGGCGACAGGCAGTCCGGCATAGTAGGTTGTTTTGTTGGCGGCGTCCTGGGAATCCTTTGGTTTGTCGGCCAGTTTGCGGGAGACTTCTCCGGAGAGTTCGCCGGTCATACTGGTTTCAGGGTTGTAGAGTTCCACGACTAACGTGGATTCGATGGGCAGGTTGGAGAGTTTGTTGTAGGCGGTGAGCACGCTTATGTGCAGGTTCTTTTTCTGAGCGTATATTCGTTTGAGGATATCGGTCTTTTTGGCGAGGGTGTGACTGAGGGAAAGGATGATGTAGTGTGGTTTGGCGGCGTCCATATCGCGTTCGCCGGTTTGGATGCGATGGTCGATGACCTGCTCGAAATACGCGGAGATTTCTTTCATTTCTCCGTCTGTTCTGGCCAGGAGCCGGAAGCTGCCGGTGTTATCCCATATGTGGGGGAGCCATTTGGTGAATCCGAAGTGTTTCTCTTCTTCTATGTCGTAGAGTACGGCGAGTTTGACTTCGTCGTAACTGTAGAGGGCGGCTGTTTGGATGATGAGTCCTTTGATATGTTCGACGACTTGGCGTCTGTCGCCAATGACGCCGCTGATGGGGTCACTGAGCAGAGAGATGGTCATGGGGATGCTGCGAAGGGGGTGGCGGGCTTGACATATGTCCAGGAGCTGTTTCTTCAGGTGGTCATCTTCGAGGGTGAATTTGTCTTCGGGGAAGTTGACGTTGGCTTGCAGTTCTTTCTCGCCCAGGCCGATTCTGAGTGTGAGAAAGTCGTCTTGGCCGGGTCTGCGTTCCCATAGGGTTCTTTCTCTGTTTTCGATGCGGCTGATGCATTCGTTGATGTGGACGCAGGCTTTGCGCTGGAATTCTTCTTGTTTCCGGCATTCTTTTATGAGGCTGTTGCTGAAGTCTTGGAGGTAGGTGCTGTACTTTTCTTGCCGAAGGGCTTCTTTCTGTTGGCGGTTCTTCTTGTTGTGTTTCCGGGAGAGGATGGGCCAGAGCACGACACCGCAGAGCATGGATATGGACATAGCGATCATGGGGATGGCGGAGGTGAGATTGCCCCGCGACATCCCATTGACAACGGCAAAAATGAGCATGGTGGAAGAGGCTAGACCCATGGTTAGAGCCGGGCCTAGGGTCATCATTATGGGGGTCTGTTCGCCGAGCTGGTTGGGCGGCGGCGCCTCGATTTTGAATGTAGGCGGTTTGAATTCCTGTTCAAACCGGGGAGAACGTGAGAAAAGGGTGATGGAGGTGTTGACGTCAAAGGGGCTTCTTTCTCTGTTCTTGTTGGTGCTATCGTCCGAGGGCGGTTTGGGCCGGGTTTCTTCTATGGGTTTGAGCAGATCGGTTTTGACACGGACTTTACCGTCGGGATTGTTGATTGCGATAATGTTCCCGGCAACAACCATTTTGCATCCGGCTACGATGGAAATGCTGTCTCCGGTTCTCAGAGGTTTTTCTTTGACGCGCTTTCCGTTGACACAAGTCCCGTTGATCCCGTCGCTGATGATTGACCAGCTGTTCACTGATGTGTCGATGCGCGCGTGATATTCGGATACATAAGGGCTGTTGATAACGATGGTGTTGCCTTCGTGTCTGCCGATGCTGACGGTTGCGTTGTCGGCGGCACGGTATTTGCGGTATTGCTGGCGGCCCAGGGTTGCGGGTTCAATGTATAATAAGGCTTTCGCGCCTGTCTTCCTCAGACGCAGCGGATACATGGTGAAGGACTGCAGGACGCAGGAATCCATGGTGTTGCCGTTATTGTCCAGGATGTCAGCGTCTTGATTGGTTGTGATAAGCCAGTAGCCGTCTTCTCCTTCGCGGTCGCTTTCGATGCCTTCTATGCTGATGGCGCGGGTGGCTTCAGCAGGTTGGGGTGATGTATGCAGCCAATGCTGACCGTGTGTCTTTTCGGGCAGATGGGTTGTGAATATACCTTCCTGGTGAAGAAGTGTTGCGATCATAGCGCGTTGTCCTTCGCTGTTTTATCGTTGCGGCTAATAATCATTATTTTACTATATTTTTAGGGATTGTGTAAAGATTAACCGAAGGCAGGTGCATATTTAAGAAGTGCATTAACTGACGATAAGGATAAGCAGAGCTTTCTGCCGCGGTGTTTTCCCGCAACTCAATGGTGAGTTGGAGGCAGATACCGCGCTGGCCAGTAACAGTGCCACGTCAGGGGTTGGGGAGCGGCAGAATCCAAGCGCCTCTCTGCCTGACGCAACCTTACAAGGTGAAAAAAGTTCGCGGGCTTTTGGAGTCTCCCGCTCACCAAACCCTACCTTGGGACTGTTACGAGCCCACATAATATCCATCTCCATTCACCATTTGGTTGCGGGAGAACCCCGCAGTAGATATTTCTAATTATTTTTTTGTCGCTTCCTGCACTTCTAAAATATGCACCCCGAAGGCACCATTGCTTTTCGACAAGAGTTGTCATTTTTCGCGTTTGGCGAACAGTAGGTTGTGCCCGTACGGTAGTAAGGACTCAACGTAAGGGCTCAACGAATATGCCACAACAATTAATATGGACTTCAAACACTGTTTTTTATATAATCATTGTTGGGAGGCCGGAATAATGCTTGCGATAAACTCTTATGTGGATGGGAAATACAAAATTATTCGATTGGTTAGCCGCGATGACTCCGGCGCGTTGTTTCTGGCTTCGAAGAAAACAAACGATGAACCGGTATGGGTTCGAGACGTCAATAAGTCAGGGCTGGAATCAGGAATACCGGTTTCACGGTCGCTTGCCGCGGAATCGTCGGATTTAAAGGCGCTCTGGCATTCCAACCTGTCTCCTGTTGTTGATATTGTTGAAACCAAACATACCTATCAGATCGTTCTGGATTATGTTGAAGGGACGCCTTTGGATTGTGTGCTGGAGGAGTCCGGGTTGCCGTCCCGGCAGAAGATTATTTTATGGATCAACCAGCTTTGCGCGGTTTTTCATTATTTGCACAGTTGTTCTCCGACGGTTGTCCAGGGCGAGGTTGAGCCGGGCGGTGTTCTGATTAAGCCGGATGGGGATCTGGTTTTCCTTGGGTATGGGTTAATCAAGAAAATTGAAGAGACCCGATTGGCGGATACGGCAACGGATAAATGCGCTCCGGAACAGTATGAACCGGTGGGCTGGGTGGACGCGAGAACCGACATTTATGCGCTGGGGAAACTGTTGTTCACTTTTGCCGGTCAGTCTTGGGCCGGATTGGAACGTATTGCCCAAAAGTGTACGCAACCTGATCCCAGAGAGCGGTACCAGTCCTGTGATGAACTCATGCAGGCTTTGGAGCATTGTGATGGCGCGGATGTGGGTGTTAAGTCGTATCAGGAAGAGGCGCCGGTTCCGGAGCACTTGAAACCAGACATGGTTGCTGTGGATCGGAGAATTTCCAATGGAGAGAACCAGGAGAAGGCAGGGGGGAAAGCCCGGAAACCTTTTAATTGGAACGTTGTAGGCTGGGTGTTGATTGCTCTTGCCGCGGTTGTTGTGGTGATATTCGTCGGTTCTCTATTCTTTTGGGATCGTACCCCCAAGAGCTATGATCAATTGTTGTCGGAAGCCGCTGAGGAGCAAAGAACTCATGAGGAGCGCACCGATCTTTATATGCGGGCTATTTTGATGAAGCCTGCGGATTCAATAGCCTATGCGAAAATGTTAGCGTTCTTCTTGTCTGATGATGAGCGTCCCGGCGTCTTAACAAAGAGAGACGCCGAGAGACTTGAACAGTTAAAATCAGGGGTTGAGATTAGGGTTTCGAGGTTTCGGCCTCCTGATACGGCCTATCCTTTGCGAGAGTTTCAAAATGAAAACATTAGCGAATACAAGAAGGTTTCCTTGCAGATTGGGTTGGCCTATTGGTATCGCTACGATCATTATCTTGCCGATCAAAGCCAAAGGCGTTCCCTGGCTGTAGAATGGTTGAAAGAAGCGGCTGACAACCATAAGGTCGCCCAGGCCCTTGTTGACATCAATGGGAGTTATTTGGCTCTCAGCAAGGGTCCGCTCTTGAAAAGTGATGAGGAGGAGGCTTACCGCACCCTTAGTAAAAGCCTTGAAAAATTGAGATCTGGCGCCGGGCCGCCGTCGATTGACCGGGATACCTGTGTGATGATATGGGATGAGTATGTATCGGCTGTGATCAAGTATGTTGATCCTTTTTTCGAGTTCGGCGTGGTAGAATTCTTTGGCATGATGTTCAGTTTGGAGAGGGTTGAGGATTCCTTGCTGCTCTTGCAGGGGGAGGATGTTCAGGCTGTTTTGGATAAAGTTCAGGTCGCCTTTGTTCTTGTTGATGGGCATAAGGGGCCTAATATTCTGTTTATTCCCAGGGAGAGATTATAAGAGATTTGCTAATCGAAAAATCCGCAAAAAAAGAGCCGGCATCACATTCTCCGATAACCGACTCTTTCCTATTTAATTCCTACAAGACTCTCTTGCGGATTACTCTTGCCTAACAAAATCCTGTCTGATTTTCTGAACGGGAGGCGCATCGGCGCGATTCTGAGAGGCTGCGCTCCTAAAGGAATAGGTGCTGTCATCCGCTTCTTCTCCATGGCTCTTCTGGGAAGAGAACTCACGAATGTTTTTTTTTACGTCATCAGTCTGAAGGGTGAACCCCCGTGTCCCTGAATCGGCCGCATTGAGCCTTTGCATAACGCTGCCGACTTCGGTAACTCTTCCTTCATTAAGCAAGCGGTCAAGACGATAAATGTCCATCGACTGAACCAAGAGTTCATAAACCTCCAAGCTCATAACCACAAGGTCGCCATGGCCCTGTTTTGTTATAAAAACAGGCTCCTTCTTGTCCCTACAATAAGTAGAAATTTCCTGGTAGCTATCCTTCAAGTCAGATTCCGGTCTAATCCTTGGCATATAAAAAAACCCCTTTCTGTAAAACTCATTATACAACAAAATCTCCTTCGAATAAAGCCCTATTTTTGCAAATATGTTTTTTTGTAAGCCTTTTTGCCATAAACTGTATTGTTCCTAACCGAAAGCATTCCTCCGCTCCCCTTTGTCAATCTCATCGAGTACACACCCTTCAACATCCTATTGCGGAAATCCTTCCCTGAAACATACCTTTTAAGGAACAAAACAAGGCCTCTGGCTCAAAATCAGCCAGATATCAGCGTCTCCGGCTGTTTGCAACGTTTGATGGACAGCGAACAGCGCTCCAATACTTCCACAAAAGGATGTTTTGTCAATAAAGAAAGCCAGTCATCATAAGTTCCTCAATTCTCCTAAGTGAAAACCTATAATACCGCAAGATCACTTTTTCGCCAACCATACCGCAGCAAACACAATGGTATGAACCAGAACAATACTGGGCCCCGGCTGCAGGTTCCACACAATCGACGCCATCATTCCGACCAAAAAATTAACCACAGAAATCACAGCCGCACTTCCCACCGCGCCGCGAAAGCTTCCGCGCAACCGCATCGCCGTCACACCCGGAAAAATAATCAGACTGGAAATCAGCAGCGCCCCCATAATCCTCATGCCGACGACAATGATTACAGCGGCCATCATGCCGATCACCGTCTTATAGAGCCCTACCGGCGCCCCAGCCGCGGCGGCAAAGTCCTCATCAAAGGTCACGGCAAAAACAGTGTGATAAAAAAAACCATAAATCCCTAACACCACCAGGGCCAAAACTGTTCCGAGAACCGCATCACCCTTATCCATTGTATAAATGTTGCCGAACAAAAAGCTATTGATGTTCACATTGGCGCTGCCGGCCAACAGCAGACCTATGGCCAGCGAGGCGCTTGAGATCATGGCAATGGCTGTATCCCCTTTAATCCTGCTGTTCTCGCTGAGACGCAACAAGAAAAAAGCCACCACCATCACCACAGGCATCGCCAGCGCCATCGGGACCCAATGCAAAGCCAAAGCCAGCGCCATCGCTCCAAAACCCACGTGAGACAGCCCGTCGCCAATCATGGAAAACCGTTTCAGGATGAGCACAACCCCAAGCAAAGCCGCGCACAAGGCCACAAGGAACCCAACAAGCAAGGCGCGCTGAACATAATCGTATGTTAGATAATTGAGGAAATCCCCAGCGCTTTCCATTCCCCACCTGTCCCCCCAAACCCCTAACTCCTTCTCCCTGACCCCTGACCCCTAATCCCTAACCCCTTCTCCAAGCCCCTAATCCCTTCTCCTACTAGGTTTGCCCCAAAACACACAAGCGCCTTTGTCCAAAATGAGCATCCGCTGGGCCCGTTGTGCGGTTTCCTGGTCATGGGTCACAAAGATAACAGTGATTTTTTGGGTCTGGTTCAGTTCAGCCAAAAGCTCAATCAGAAGGCGCTCCCCCTGCTTGTCCAGGTTTTGCGCCGGTTCATCCAGAACGAGCAAACGGCGAGCGGCGCAACAAGCCCGCGCCAGCATAACACGCTGCTGCTGCCCACCGGACAAATCGCGAAACAACGCTTTCTTGTCGTTAGTCATCCCCAAACGCGCCAGACCGGCCTCAGCCAGCTCTTTCTCTTGAACGCTAAAATACGGCCTTGGCCCCCGTCTGTTCAAACAACCTGACAGAACCACTTCCCAAACCGTCGCGGGAAAATCACGGTGCAGATTAATCCGTTGGGCTGCATATCCAATGTCACTCCGTTTCAATCCATCACCCAAAAGAATGCTGCCCTCCGCAACCGGCACAAGACCAAGCAACGCGCGCAAAAGCGTGCTTTTGCCCGAGCCGTTGACGCCCATTATACAGACATAGCCGCCGTCATCCACATCAAATGAAATATCCTTTATGACCAGACGACCACCCATTCTCACCGCGACCTGGCGGCAGGAAATTACAGCCACATTCTATTCCAAACCCTTCGCGATATTGGCGGCATTTTGCCGCATTAGACTCAGAAACGACGCGTCGGCCAACTCGTCTCTGCTCACATTGTGACATGAATGCAGCATGAGCAGGGGCTTTCCAGTCGTTTCGCCAATGGTACGCGCCACTCTGGCATCAACGAGCTCCTCATAATAGATCACCGGCAGATTCTCCGCCTTGACCATTTCTATGATCCTAGCAATATTCTGCGGGTGTGGTTCTGTTTCCTCCGCGCAGGAATCGTAAGCGGCATAAATGGTTAAACCATAATGCCCGGCCAAATTGACAAAAGCGTTGCGCCCTCCCAAAACCAGCGTCCGCCGCGAGCCGGCGTCAACGATTTGCCGCAGCTCTTCGTCTAATTGATCCAGCTGAAACTTGTATTCATCCGCCCTCTCCCGGTAAAAATCAGTGTTCATGGGATCCGCTTCACATAGACCCGCCGCTATGTTATCAACCATGGTTTTGGCGTAAAGGGGATTCGTCCAAATATGCGGGTCGACGAACTCTCCTGCCATCCCGCCCATGATATGAGTTGAAGCATCCACAACGACTGAACGGCTGCCGCTGCTCCGGGCAAGAGAACGCGCCCAGGGCTCCATCTGATCACTTGTATAAACAAAAACATCAGCCTCTCGGAGGCGTTTAATATCGGCGGGCGCCGGCTCGTACTCGTGGCTCTCTACGCCTGGCGGCAGCAGCAGAACAACGTTGGCTTTGTCCCCGGCAACGGCACGGGCAAAATCATACTGAGGAAATAGCGTGGTCACAATCGTAATAACGACCGGAGACAAAACCGCCTGTTCATTCATCTGCTCGTATGTCTGATTGTAGGCCTGTTTGCTTGCGCATCCAGGCTGAAGCAAGCAGAAAAAGCAAAGGAAAAGCAAGAAGAGAACCGCAGATATTTGTTTCGAGGATGTTCGTTTTATGCTCAAGATCTTAAGCCCCGCTTTTTATTTTTATTAAATCACACTATATGGAAAATCTCAACCCCAAACGCAAAAAAACATGGCCTATTATTCATTGGTTGTTCATTTGTCATTCATACAGCCTGATCCTCAAAAAAACACAAAGCCGCAAGTCGTTTGACCTGCAGCTTTATAAATCTCTCGCCACTCAGCGTGTGGCGCGATAAAAGGCATATGTCATCGGCTCACCCTCAAACAGAACTTCTCCCGCTGTCACTTCAGCCAGAAAAAGTGTGTGCGTACCGGCATCAACCTTTTGGACAACATCGGCTTGAAGAGTCGTCAGCGCCTCATTCATAAGCAACACACCCGACCGGCCCCGATGAACCGCCGCACCTGCGAACTTATCACCATCACGACCTGAACTGTAGCCAAACCTAGCCGCAAGGGTGTGTCCCTGCTGATGCAACACGGAAATGCCAATTTTGCCGCTTCTCTGAACATAATCATGGGTCAGGTTCTTCTTGTTCAGCGCCACAGCAATTTGTACCGGTTCAGAGGTGATCTGAAAACACGCGTTCGCGGTCTGTCCGTTATCCCGCAAACGGTTCCCATCCCCGTCCATATCAAAAGACGTCACAATAAATAAACCGTACGTCAACGAAGTAACCGCCTTGGTCATTGCGTCAACCGGATCCAAAGGAGAAAGAATCTGGTTAACCCCGGAAACAATCGGCTGTGCGACTTCCCCCTCCTCAACCTTAACAAAATAAGTTGAGTCGTTTTTGCATAACAGACAAATCGACGGCGGCGCGTCGCCCTTATGCACGTAATGACAGACTGTGCATTCCCAGAGCATGATCCCTCTCCTTTATTCGCCGGTTCACCAATTCGCCGGTTCAAAGTTCACGTTTCAAAATGCTTTCTTAAGAAAAATATCTCTTAAGCAACCCGGCGAACCCTTTACCGTGGCGAGCTTCATCTTTACACATCTCATGAACAGTATCGTGAATGGCGTCCAGATTCAGTTTCTTAGCCAGAACCGCCAGTTCCTTCTTGCCGGCGCAGGCGCCATACTCGGCTTCCGCCCGCAGTTCCAGATTCTTCTTGGTACTATCGGTCAGAACCTCGCCCAACAACTCGGCAAACTTAGCGGCATGCTCGGCTTCTTCCCAGGCATAGCGTTTAAACGCTTCCGCCACTTCAGGATATCCTTCACGATCGGCAACCCGGCTCATAGCCAAATACATACCAACTTCTGTGCACTCACCCATGAAATTGTCCTTCAAGCCAGAAATAACTTCCGGATCGACGCCCTTTGCCACTCCCAGAACATGTTCGTCGGCCCAAACCTTATCGCCGCTGCCGGCTCTGAACTTGTCCGAATCCGCCTGGCACTGCGGACATTTATCCGGAGGCGCTTCTCCCTCGAAAGTATAGCCGCAAACTGAACATACCCATTTCGTCATGATTGGTAGCCCTCCTCATTAATTATTCTGTAATGTTTACTATAAAGGAGTAGACAGGCTGTGTCAAATTGTGCCTCTGCGAGGCACAATTAGGGGCTAGGGGCTACTAGGGAGAAGGGGTTAGGGGACAAGGGGTAAGAGAAGGGGTTAGGGGACAGGGGTTAGGGGCTAGGGATGGTTGGGAATTTGCAATTCCCCGCGTTTGAGAGAATTGAAGAATGGGGCTATTTCATCTCATTGTGTTGTATTGTATCCCGCGTCCATTGCGTCCTAGACAAAGCAGGGAATTCATGGAATTCCCAACCATCCCTAATCCCTAACCCCTAACCCCTAACCCCTGTCCCCTTCTCCTGACCCCTTCTCCCTAATCCCTAACCCCTAATCCCTAACCCCTAACCCCTGACCCCTTCTCCCTAGCCCTGCGCCTCGAACAAATCCACACAAAGAAGATCCTTAGCAATCGGCGCTTTCACAATCAGGTTTTCCTGAGTAAACGGGTGGCAAAACGCATATAGATAGGCATGAAGAGCCTGACGGATAAATAAGTCTGCGCTTCCTCCGTAGAGGGTGTCTCCTGCCAGCGGATGACCGATGGCCTGACAATGAACCCGAATCTGATGGGTTCTGCCTGTGAGCAGCCGGAATTCCACCAAGGTGTGCTGCCCATCGCAAGCCAGGACACGGTACACCGTTCGCGCCGGTTTGCCTTGGGGATGGATCTCTTGGAGGATTTTGCTGCCGGCTTTGGGACGCATGGGCATGTCCAGGACGCCTGTTTGGTTTGTTTGGGGGAGCTGCCCTTGGACGACACCCAGGTATATTTTTTCTACTTTTTGTTTTTCTGACAGCACTGAGAGCTGCTGATGGGCGTAACGGTTTTTGGCCACAAGGATGACGCCGGAGGTGTCACGATCTGTACGAAACACCGGTCTGAAAAGCCGCGATTCTCCTTTTTTCTGCCAGTATCCGGCGACGGCGTTGGCCAAGGTTCCGCGGACGTGCGGTCCCACCGGATGAACAATTTGACCAGGAGGTTTGTTGAGAGCCAGATAGAATTCGTCTTCATAAAGGATGTCCAGGGGCAAATCTTCCGGTTCCAGGGTGGGTTCCTCCGGTTCGAACAGATCCACATCCATGATCTGCCCGCCGCGGCCACGGGTGGTGAGGTAGGAAGGTTCGCCGTCCAGGCGGACAGCGCCGGCGTTTTTGAGCCGCTGGATAAGCTTGCGGGAAAAGTGGTACCGTCCGCGCAGGATATCCTCTAGTTTTTTGCCTTGGTCGCGGTCGTCCAGCTTGTGGCGGAACTGCGTATTTGCTGGCATCGGTCCTCCGGTTGGTGTATACTTGGAACTGTCTATTTTTATCCTAAGAAAGGGGATTCATATGGATCAACGTTTTATAAAGTTAGCCAGGACCATCATATCATATTCTGTGCGGTTGCAGCCAGGGGAAAACATACTGATAGATCTCAGCGGCTTTGAGACCGATCTCGCCCGGGCCTTGATCAAGGAGACGTACGCCGCGGGGGGATTTCCTTTTATCACTGTCACGACCAATGATTTAAGGCGGGAACAGCTGATGCATCTGACTGAAGATCAGGCTAAGGCTATGGCTCGCTGGGATTTGGCGCAAATGAAGGAAATGCAGGCTTATGTGGGAATCCGCGCCGGCGCCAACGCCAACGAGTTAGCTGATATCCCTGCCGATAAGATGCGGATGTATTCCAATCTTTATGCTTTGCCTGTTCATCTGGAACAGAGAGTCAAACACAGCAAGTGGTGCATTATGCGTTACCCGAACCCTTCTATGGCCCAGCTGGCTGAGATGAGCACCGAGGCTTTTGCCGACTTTTATTTCCGGGTCTGTTCCATGGACTACGCTCAGTTATCGGTCGCCATGGATCCCTTGCTCGCGCTTATGAACAAAACGGATAAGGTTCGCCTCTCGGGACCGGGCACCGATCTGAGCTTCTCCATTAAAGATATCAACACCACGAAATGCGACGGAACTTTCAATATTCCTGACGGCGAAGTGTATACCGCGCCGGTCAAAACCTCTGTTAACGGCGTTATTTCCTACAACACCCCTTCTGTCTATCATGGGTTTGTCTATGAATCGGTTGTGCTGGAGTTCGCGGAGGGCAAGATCGTTCGCGCCACGGCCAACAACACCGAAAAAATCAACCATGTCTTCGATACCGACGAGGGCGCCCGTTATGTGGGCGAATTCGCCGTCGGAGTCAATCCGTTTATTCAAAAACCCATGAAGGACACGCTGTTTGACGAGAAGATCAACGGCAGCATTCATTTCACCCCTGGCTCCAGTTATGACGACGCCGACAACGGGAATAAGTCCGCCGTTCATTGGGATCTTGTGTTGATTCAACGGCCCGAGTATGGGGGCGGAGAAATCTATTTTGACGATGTTTGCGTTCGCCGGGACGGACGGTTCGTGCATCCGGATTTATTGGCGTTGAATCCGGAGAATTTTGAAGAGGATGATCTGTAACCCGAATTCGGCAGGCAGGAAGCGGTTTTCCTGCGCAATATTACCTTGACATACATAGTAATATGCCATATGATACTCTTTGAGGAGGTCATCCAGTGAATGACGCTATGAGCAGAGACTTGGTTCGCGGTCATATTGACACCATGATTCTACGGGTCCTCATTGAGCACGACAACTACGGCTACGAAATCATTAAAGCGATTGGCACCATCAGCGGCGGCCTCTACGAATTGAGGGAACCGTCCCTTTACACCAGCCTGAAAAGGTTGGAAAAGGCCCGTTTCATACAATCCTATTGGGGCGACGAAAGCCAAGGGGGACGGCGCAAGTATTATAAAATCACGCCTTTGGGGAGAACGTCTTATGACAAATCCGTCGCCGCATGGAAGAAAGCCAAAACTCTGATAAGCCGTCTGATTGAAGGAGGCGTTAACCATGAGTGAGTTAGAGAACCATGTTAATCATCTATTTAAAAGCTACGCCAATTCTCAAAAAAACAATGATCTCAAAGCCGAAATCCTCAGCAACCTTGAAGCCAAGAAGCTGGATCTGCTAAAAAGCGGTATGGACGAACCCACCGCCATACAACAAGCCAAGGACACCCTGACAAGCGTTGACTGCCTTATGGACGAGAACAGGCATGTCTTTGCCGCCAAATACAGGCTGGCAATTCTGCAGATTCTATTGCTGTATGTTCTGGTCGCTTGGATCGTCTCAATCCCTTTGACGGTCATAGGCTTCTGGAAAGCCCACGATCTTATATTCGCATGCGTTATCGCCGCCGGAACCGGCTATCTCATTGCTAATCTTGTGATCCATCTGGTTTGGCCGCGCTTTGCGGGAAAGAGTCCTCACAAAACAACCCGGCCTGAACAAATAAGCATCGTCAACCTCGATCGTGTTCTCACGATCAGACGCTGGGCGTGGGGCGTATGGTCCATTTTCATTATTCTATCCACCATACTGGTAACGGCCGTCATGTTTGGCAGCAATTTATGGTATTCACGACCCATCGTCATCGATGGGCCCTATAACCTCGCCATAATACTCGCAAGCTATCTTGAACCCTTTTTCACCATTGTCATTCCTCTGGTAATTCATAAAATACCAAGTCTTGTCCTAAAATATGAAGCGGAAGCCGGTGACAGCCTTGCGGAATAAAAACATCGCCATAATCCTGATGGGCATCGCTGGTGCTTTTCTCTTCTGTATTGTCCGATTGATCCTTATCCCATCAAATATTCTCATAGAAGAACGCCGCGTTTTTGACCAATTGGACGCAACAACCCATGATATCCATTCCGTTTTACGTTTTCAGACTCTTTACATGGGTGACACCAAAATTTGCGTCCTCCAAAACCATCTCCCATTAGCCGGTACCATGAGCGGCGGTTCCGAGATGTTTCCCGAGAGCCTCACCACACAATTCAATTATGAAGACACTTTGCTGAATATCGGCCGAAAAAGTTTAGAAAACAAGGCCCAACAAGCTGAACGGGCGAAGTTGCCGTCAAGGGTTTTTGATGGCCGTCCCGGCTGGTCAGAAGAGGACTGTGTCAGCGAGGTGAAAAAATCCCTGATCTATAACGCCACCGTCTCTTTTGCCTTGGTCGCGAATCTGGAACATCTTGTCTATTGCTTTTCGGATATAACCTATAAGGTCAGCCGCGAGGATGTAGAATCACTGTACGATGATTTTGCCCGCATCCTTGATGAATCTTGTTGGAAATACCATGTTCAGGATAAGCTGTTGGATCCACTCTATGTAGAAAACACAGCCAGACGGATATTGATCCGGCAATCTCAGGCGCCTTCACCTCCCGGCGTCTGATCTGACTCCGGCCCCAATTCCGGCGTCTCGCGCAAATCCTCACGGACACCCTCTAGCTGTGCCAGCGGCTCCCCGACGGAAACCCCCAGATCATGAAAACGACGCGCCGACACCAGTACGCGGCTCTCCAGAGTCCCTATCATAGCGTTATAGGCTCCGGCAGCTTTCCTCAACGCGCCCCCCATATCATCGACATGGCCAACCAACCCGCCGATGCGGTCATAGAGTTCCTGTGCGATCTGCTGAATCTGGCGCGCGTTCTCGGCCAGCTGCTCATGCTGCCAACCGTAAGCGACTGTTTTCAGCAAAGCGATCAATGTCGTCGGCGTGGCCACAATAACCCTCTGTTGAGCGCCGTATTCCAGCAACGCCGGGTCCTGCTCCAACGCCGCGCTGAACAACATCTCACCCGGCAAAAACATCACCACCAGCTCCGGCGTGAACCCCAATCCCCGCCAATATGCCTTGCTTGTCAGGTTGTTAATATGCTGGCGCACCTGCCGGGCATGAAGCCGCATTTTGACGGCTTTACCCTCTTCATCCTCCACCTCCAAGGCTTCCATATAGGCGGCCAAGGGAACTTTGGCATCCACAACAATCCGTTTGTGTCCCGGCATATGTACAATAAGGTCAGGCCGCTGCCGCCCGTTCTCGCCATCGGTGACCGGTTGCTGTTCAAAGTCACAACGCTCAAGCATGCCCGCCAATTCGACCACGCGTTTGAGCTGAATCTCTCCCCAACGACCGCGCACTATCGGGGTTTTCAGGGCCATAACCAGCCGCGATGTTTCCCGTTGCAGTTTTTCCTGGCCGGCCGCCATGGAGACCACTTGTTCACTTAACCCATGGTAGGCGCCGACGCGGACTTGCTCGATCTCATGAATTTTATCGTGAACCTGGGCCAAAGAGTCCCGGATCGGTTTCACAAGCTCGCTCACAGCCGTCTCCCGCTTCTCCAGTTCGGCGTTAGCTTGCACCTGATAACGCGCCAAAGACGAGTTGGCCATCTCCACAAACATTTCATTATTCTGCTTCAACGCGTCAGCAGCCAAAACACGAAAAGCCTGATTCATTTCATCCTTAGCCTGTGCCAGCACCTCAGCCTGTTCAAGCTGCCGGTCTTCAGCCACTTCCAACCGCACCAAAAGTTCGGCCACAGAAGCGCGCTGCTCCGACGCCAGACGCTGGTTCTCTTCCTTCTCCCGGCGTTCAGCCGCCAGAACGCTCTCGAGTTGAGGAATGCAGGCGTTCTTCTCACGCAGAACGGCGTTCTCTTCGGCAAGACGCCCCTGCCCGCTCTTCCCACGAGCCAACGCAGCTAAAACGCCCAAAACGCCTCCAATGAGCAGCCCCAAAACAAAAACACCCACCCCGAATCCTATCTCCATTAAAACTCATACCCCTTGTTCAATCCATGACACGATATTTGATGATAACCTGTCGACTTGTCAACCGCGCCCGCCTACCTGCCGCCGCCAAACTGCTGAACGAATTGCCTCGCGGACCGTCCGGACCGCCCATTATGCAGGACAGCCCACCGCAAAGCCTGTTCCATCAACATTTCTTCCGTCATACCATCCCGCCCCAGTAAACCCGCCTGTTCGGCCAATCCGCGCACAATCGCCAGATAACTCTCCTGATCCGGCGATAAAAATGTCACGGTAATCCCAAAACGATCAGCCAGAGACAGCTTCTCCTCAACAGCGTCCTGGGCATGCACCTCACCGCCGCGCTCAGCAAAGGTCTCCGGCATCAAATGCCTGCGGTTGGACGTCGCGTAAACAAGCATATTGGGCGGCCGGCTGGCCAGTCCCCCTTCCAGCAGAGACTTCAGTTCCTTATAATCCGATTCCTTCTCATCAAAAGACAAATCGTCAATGAACACAACAAATTTCAAAGGCGCTCCCACAACCTCTCCGGCAATCTCCGGCAAAGCCGCCAGGTGCTTCTTCCGGAGTTGAATCAAGCGCAAACCGCGTTCGGCATAAGCGTTAAGCAAAGCTTTCACCAAAGAAGACTTTCCCGTACCACGGCTGCCGTAGACAAGAACATCCGAAGCGGGATATCCCCGCAAAAACGTCTCCGTATTCTCCCGGATAACCCTCTGCTCCCGCTCCTGCCGAAACAGATTATTCAACGCGACCGGATCCGGACGCTCAACGGGAATCAACCCCCGACCGGGCTCCCAGCAAAAAGCCGTGGCAACCTGAAAAACCCCCGTCCCCAGCCGGCGCCAATGCTCACAAAGCCGCGATCCATTGTCAGCCCAATCCCGTTCCGCCGCAAAAACTGCAACAAACTCTTGCTGCCGGCGACACAGCCACTCCATGGCCTCCCCTGAACCTCCCACATCCTGCCCAAACAAGGCCCTTTGCCCATAAAAGACGCTCTGTCCAAGCAATCTATCCTCACAAGACATGCCCCGTTCACCCGGTCTCCCAAGCTCCATCCGCCAACAAGGCCATTCCCGCCAACTCAAAAACCCGGTAAAAACGCCCTGTTCATCGCCCAACTCCGGCCACCTGTGAGCCGCCCAGTCCTTAACCTTATCCGGCTCTAAGTCCGCGGCCTCCTGCAAAGCACGCAGATCCCTCTTCAACAAATCCGAAAGCCCCAATTCTTCCCAAGACATCCCATACAATTCCGGTCGGCTTCGCATAACACACCCCACCAGATACTCCGGCCAACTGCGGCCACGCAGAACCCGCACAAAAGCGAAATACCCCTGATAAAACCGGACAGCCCCCGCGTCATCCCCCACCGTCTCCAGCAACTCCAAAAAAGCCCCCACAACCTCATCTCGCTCAAATCCGGGGAAAACGCAAAGCCGAGGCAGCGCCAAACGAAGTCTATGTAGTTTTTTCTCAAACAAACCTAGATCCACATTCCCATCACTTTCCTCATTGTCCATGAGTCCACAGGCTGAAGGATATCAGCCTTGTCCATTGTCAACTAAAGAAGTATTCTGCCGGCGGCGCCGTCAACCCGCCGAAATTCTCCAAAGGCCAATAACAAAACAAAACGCGCCCAATAACCAACTTGCGGTCAAGAAATCCCCAAGTGCGACTGTCATTGCTCCCCTCACGGTTATCTCCCATAACAAAATAATACCCCTCCGGCACCGTGACAGGCGCAAACTCCCTTGCGGTCTTGCCGCCGGAAATAACATAAGGTTCATTCAGCGCCCGGCCATCAATCCAGACATAACCGTCCCGCACCTCCACAGTCTCTCCGGGCAACCCAATAAGGCGCTTAACCATAGCCTGTCCTGCCAGATCAACAAGTTCCGGATGTTTCGGCGCCGTAAACACAATCACATCGCCCCGTTCCAGCTCCCCCATCCTATAAAACAAACGGTCAACCATCACATGATCTTTCAGCTGAATCGTCGGAAGCATTGATCCGGTCGGCACCACACGCCCATCAATCACAAAATTACGCAAAACCAACGACAGCACAAAAGCCGCTACGAACACAAGCACCCATTCCCCGGTTTTCTTCAAGACTTCCAAAATGATTGTCCCCTTTCACACAAGTCGAGATTGGTACTCACGTCTAAATAGTAGTCCTCCGGAGGTTTTGTCAAGGGTCCAAATCGATTAAGAGGCCAATGACGAATCCAGATACGCCCATCAACCAGCCGCTGTTCCAAACATCCCCAAAAACGGCTGTCAAGGCTCTCCCCCCGGCTGTCGCCCATAACGAAACAATAACCCTCCGGCACGTGAACCGGTTCATGCTCCCCAGCGGTAACACCGGCGCTCACATAAGGTTCATTCAGAGCCTGTCCGTCGATCCAAATATAGCCGTCCCGAATCTCCACAGTTTCCCCCGGCAGCCCGATCAAGCGCTTAACCAGTTTCCGTCCTCTATAGTCCTCGAGTTCAGGATTATCCGGGGCCGTAAACATAATAACATCTCCGCGTTGCAGTGATCCCATCCTGTAGAACAGGCGATCGACAATCACGTAATCATTCACCTGGATGGTCGGAACCATCGAAGGCGTCGGCACCGCGCGTACATCGACCACAAAATTCCGCAAAACCAATGACAACGCAACAGCCGCCATGAACACAAGAACCCATTTACCAATTTTCTTCAAGACATTCAAAACGGGCGCCACCTTTCACACAAACCGAGAGCCGCACTCTCAATCATATAATCATCCGGAGGTTTCGTCAACGGTCCCAAACTATCAAGGGGCCAATGACGAATCCAGACACGTCCAATGATCAGTCGTTGTTCCAAACATCCCCAAATACGGCTGTCATTGCTCCCCCCCCGGTTATCGCCCAGAACGAAACAATAGCCCTCCGGCACCTGAACAGGTCCATATTTGCCCGCTGTAACGCCGGCATTAACATAAGGCTCATTGAGAGCCTGACCATCGACCCAAACATAGCCGCCATTAACCTCAACGGTTTCCCCCGGTAACCCGATTAATCGTTTAACCAGATCCTGCCGGCTAAAATCTCTGAGTTCAGGCTTGTCCGGCGCCGTAAACACAATAACATCCCCGCGCCGCAACGCCCCCATCCTATAGAACAGACGATCAACAATCACGCGATCCTGCTCTTGAATGGTCGGAATCATCGACCCCGTCGGCACCACCCGCACATCCATAACAAAATTGCGCAAGAGCAGAGACAGTCCAATAGCCAAGCCAATAACCAACGCCCATTCTCCTACAACTTTGAGATATTTCAAACTGTCACCCCCTACTCGCCTCATCATCTTTCAACGACCGCATCCCGAAACCACGAAGCTCAAACCCCTCAATCAAAACTTCCGTTTTCCGACAAATTCAGCTAGATCCTGCAGATTCTTGCGATGGCGCGTTTTCGGAAAGCAACTCAAACAATTCTGCGCCCTCTCTGTATATCTGTTAGCCAACTCTTGGGCTCGCTGGATCCCATCGGAAATCTTAACTAACCACAGCGCCTCGGCCACCAGAGCTTCATCTTTATCACGCAAACAAAAAATTTCGGCAAACCGATCTCTTTGAGAAGCCGGCAACGACTCCATAGCATAAATCATCGGCAGCGTCATAATGCCCTGACGAATATCACCCCCGCAGGGCTTGCCCAATTTTCGGGGATCCGCCGTCAGATCCAGAATATCGTCAACAATTTGGAACGCGATGCCCAAACTGTGTCCAAACCTCCTCAACAACATCGTTTCCCGCGCCGTCGCGCCAGAAACCATCGCGCCGGTTTGGCAACTCATGGCGACCAACAATCCTGTCTTGCGCGAAATCCGATAATAGTATTGCCTAAAAGACTGATCCACATTATAGGCGACCCGAATCTGCTGAATTTCGCCTAAAGTCATTTGCACGCACATCTTCGCGAACAACGCGAACAAAGCCGGATCCTCCAGATCCAACACCAAATCCATAACCTTCGCGAACAAAAAGCTGCCCGTGCTGATCGCCACCTCATTGCCCCATCGCGCCGAAACCGAAGGCCGGCCCCGGCGCGTCAACGACGCGTCAACCACATCATCATGAACCAGCGACGCCATATGCATCAGCTCAACCGCCATAGCCAAAGGCCGCACCTTATCAAAATCATAAGAAAAAAGCTTGCTGGATAACACCACAAAACTTGGACGAATCCTTTTCCCGCCCGCTTCCAGAAGAAAACGGCCCGTCTCGGCAACCAAGTCGCCTTCAACTCGCAAATAATCTTCCAGAGCGCGGTTGATCCGGGTCAGATCTTCCTCTAATTCGCGGGCCCATATTCTTTTCAGCGCGGCTTCCATACGAATATCACCCTTTTCTTTCCTCACAAATACATCCCAGATATTGCAATATTGCAGTCACATCACTTTTCGCCGCGCCTATCCTCCACCAAATTCTGCGTCAGATTATTCAGCGGGTTATCCTCATAACGCAACAGGCCATCATCATCATCATGAGTTCCGACTTCTCTGCCGTTGGTTCCGGCTTCTCTGCTGTTGGTCCCGCCATCGTTGTCCATCCCAGCTCCATCGTTGGCGCCGGTTCCCCTTCCATCACTCACAGCGTCATCGTTATCCGTATCGGCGCCATCGCCGGCTGCCACCTTATCCCCAGAGCCGTTGCCGGACGAATCGGCATGTTCGGTCTGTTTAGACTCTTTTTTCTTGTCCTCAAGCACTTCAGACAACGACGAAAGATCCAGCGAACCGTTAATCGACTTCGTAAACCCTTTCTCGATTTTTTTAACCTCTTCCATTGGTTCCTCAATCATGTCGCGAAAATCTTTCGCGTAAGCCTGATAGATTTTTTGCGCCTGATGAAAAAGCTTTCCGATCGTCCGGGCAATTTTGGGCATCTCTTCCGGCCCGAACAAAAGGAGCGCGGCTATAAGAATAACAACAATGCCGGTCATACTCATGGAGACGCACCTTCTTCCTTACGCTTGCGCTTGAGCATCAACACACCTACCCAGATACTGACTTCATAAAGCAAATACATCGGAAGAATCATCAAGGCCAAAGTCCATAAATCCGGTGTCGGTGAAATAATAACCGCCGCCAAAACAATGAAAAATATCGCGTAGCGGCGAAACTTAATCAGCGTCTTCGGGTTCAGAACCCCTAACTTCATCAGCAGCAGCAACACAAGGGGCAACTGAAAAACCAGACCAAAAGCCAATACAAACCGCAAGACAAAGTCAACATACGTCTTAATAGAATACATCTGCTGTGTGTCAATACCTTCCTGACTCATCGACACAAAAAAGTTAAGACTCAGCGGCATCACAACAAAAAAACAAAAAGCGGCCCCGCCCAGAAACAAAACAACCGACCAAGGCACGGCAAAATAAACATTCTTCTTTTCAGACCGTTTCAGCGCCGGCAACAGGAAGCTCCAGATCTGCCAAAAAATCACAGGCGCCATAATCAGAACCCCAATCACCATAGACAACTTCAGTTTTACCATCAGTTTTTCCAGAGGTCCCAAGCTGATAAAAGACACATCCAGCATATTCACCACAGGCATCTCCATAAACGAAAGAACAGTAGGCGCCAAAGCCCACCCGACAATCGCCCCCCCCGCCACAGCGTAAGCGATCACCAGCAGAACTTTACGCAACTCCTTGAGGTGCCCAAGCAAAGGCAGTTCATTTGGATTTGATTTTCTCCGTTTCAATAATAAACCTCTTTCCAGAAAGAAAGGCCCATCAATATTGTGCCTTCCCTTATCAATTGAACATCATCATCTGTATAACGTCTATTGTACAATGTCTTTATACCATTGTCCACTGCACTTTTTGCCAACTGCACTTTTGCCAACCAACTGAACCGACGCAACTGAACCGACGGTCTGCTGCCAAGCCGCAAGAAGAATTTAAGACACCCTGCCACCTAAAATCCGAACATTTCGGATCGTACCGATAGATGTTCAGCAAGGAACTCCAGAATCTCATATAAAGCCGTCACATCACCAAAACATGCCATCTCATCAGCCAGCACCTTCGCCTCAGCCAGAAAATCCTCCGGCGCAGGCGCAGCGCTCCCCGTCCCGCCGTCCACAGCCGTTTCGACACCCGCCGCCCAGGCCATACCCAGACAGCAACCGAACTTCTCAAACAGCGTCGCAGCCGCTGCGTTGGCATCAAGAATTTCCGCGGCCAATTTGCCGCCGAGGGCCATCATAGCCCCCCGCTCCATCTCCCAAATCAAGGATAGCTCTTCCCGGCCAAACTGCTCCTGCGCCAGCTGCCAACGCCGGAGAGCCCCCTCTTTCATCGTTTTAACCAGTTTGGTAAAATGACGCAAGCTGACCTGGGCATAGAAACAATGTGAAATCAGTTGCCAAAAGGACTCACTCAGCCAATAATCCCCCAACAAAACAGCGTATTGGCGGCCGGATTTCTCATCACCATCTACCCCCATAGCCTTGATCTTCTTATGAACAAGATCCGATAAGTACAGACACATCAAAATATCAGCCAGAACCGCCAGATTCTTATGGCTGCGCCCCAAAACCCGGCTAACGGCATCCACCATTGCCGAACATAAGTTCATTTCAATCTCATCAAGTTTGATATCCACAAAATCACTATACGCCGACAAAATCTCGTATGCCCTTGGACAATCATAAACTCCCTGCGCCATAATCCCCCTCTAAACCGCCCTGAAACGGCCTTTCTCTGCAATTGACAACGATCAACTGTCAATCCGGAAGCACTCTTCATTATTCTAACGTCTAATTGTATCAATATCAATATTATAAGCCAAAAACTTCGCCAAAATTTCTAGGAAATTTCTAGGGAAATACTCCCTCATTCTTCGCTGCCGATGTTCTATTGATAAAACCCTGCAATCTCTTAGATCACAGGGTTTTTATAATGGGATGCGGAATAAAATAAATATCCCTCCTACTACATGTTGGCAGCATTCTTGACGACCTCTGTCATGCCCCTTTTGTACTCTTTAGCTGATATACCACCTGCCTCAAAATTCTCGGAAACATAGTGGCACGCGTCCCATGGATCGACTTTGTCTCCACAGGTAAAGACGTCAACAGCGGCGTATCCCAGCTCAGGCCACGTATGAATGGCGAGATGTGACTCAGAGATCACAACAACCCCACTCACACCTTGCGGACTGAACTTGTGAAATACAACCTCGCGAATTTCTGCGCCCGCCTCAAGAGCTGCATTGACCATAATCTTTTCCACTGTGTTGATATCGTTCAGGATATCAACATTGCAATCATAGATCTCGGCCAATACATGACGTCCCAAAAAGTTTGTCATCTTACAGTCGTCCCCCTTTTTATTTTAGATTTTGATACTCCACCTAAGACATTCTAGCATAACCCCCCCCATTGTCAATAATAAATAAGATCTTCTCATATTTTGACAATTCCAGCGACTGGAAAACGAAACGAAACTAAACCGAAGAATCATGGGTCTTGACCTTGAAGAAAGCGCGCCCCAACTGTCGGGCCAGTTCAGATAAAGGCGTCGTCGCAACTTCCCGATACATACGCAAAGTAAAAATATGACAGGCCTCTGGATAGTATTCCCGCAAACGCAACCGCAAGCCTTCGCCGGCGTGATCGGCGTCCGTTAGAATATAGATCCTATGATAAAGCCCGGTATCCACCAGGTTTTCCAAATGATCGGCTTTGGACGTGCCAAAAGTGCAGAAAATATCCACATCTTCATCCAGAACCTCCAGCAACCGCCTTTTATCGCTTTTTCCTTCGACAATGATCGCTTTGCGCTCCTCCATAACAATAGCATATCCAAAATGACCGCATAAGGCAAACGCTAACGGCATGTAAATATTGCTATGATAATCAATCTATGCAAACCATCAGCAAGTGTTCGGCAGCGAATCCAAGTCATGCTTGACAGCGTACACCGCCAGTTGAGTTCTGTCATTTAACTCCAATTTCTCCAATAACAAGGAAATATTGTTTCTAACCGTACCCTCAGACAGAAACATCTTTTCCGCAATCTTTTTGTTGTTGTTGCCGTTGGCAATCCAAGACAACAACTCCCTTTCCCTTTCCGTCAAATTATTTACAGAACTCTCCCCGGAATAAAACTTAATCTTAATATTATTAAAAACCTCTGTATCAAAAACATTCACGCCGGCAAGGGTGCTTTTAATGGCATTGACCAGCTTCGCTTCGTTGACGCCTTTCAGCAGATAGCCGTCCGCGCCGCTGGACAACACCGCCGACACGGTTTGCTTATCATAAAATGTCGTCAGAATCAAGACCTTAATATGAGGAAACGCCTCTTTAATCCGGCAGGTGGCGATATCCCCGTTACACCGCGGCATCCGGATATCCATCAGAATCAGATCCGGCTTTTTTTGCGCGCACAGTTCCCAGGCTTCCAAACCATCAGCGGCAAAGCCACATACAGAAATTTCTTCATCTTTCTCAAGAATTGTCTTGAGACCGAACCGTACAATCATTTCATCGTCCGCAATCATGACCCTTATCATAGCCGCCCCCCTACCCGATGGTTCCCTTGTTCGAGAATCACCATAATCCTAATGTTGGTTAATAACAAGGTTATGAGACGCTACCGGGATAGACATCCGAATCGAAAACCCTTCCTCCAAGCCAGAACTGAACTGAATCTGCCCGCCCAAACAGCGAACAGCCTTAACCATGCCGCCCAACCCCATATGATATTGAATGTCGTCACAACCCACACCGTTATCAATAACAAAAACTTTGACAGCGTCCGTCAGGAACTTAACAACAATATCCACACTGCTTGCCTGACCGTGCCGGATCGCGTTGGTCAAAGCCTCCCGGACAACATCCAGAACCGCGTCACCGGCAAAAAAGTGTGCCTCGGTTTCTTCGCCGCTTATAGATAACTCAATAGTCAACTGAGTGATTCCCATGCTTTGGATCAGCGCCTGCAGACGATTGACAATGGTCTCCTGCTCATTGGCGTCAAGACTGCTGACATAATTGCGCAACTCCTGCAGCAGCTGCGTTGACAAAGACAACAGGTAGTTGAGGGTCTCGCTCTTGTTCTCTTTCTCCATCGAAGCCAGCTTGGCGAGGGTCATCATGTTCACCAAATCATGTCCCATGGTATCATGTAGATGTTGCGCGATTCTTGTGCGTTCCTTCTCAATCGCCAGCTGTTCTGTGACCGTGTTAAGGTTTTTCAGTTTGACATTGACAGCCTCCAGCTGGTCGTTGCTCGCTTTCAATTGATCCATCACAGCAAACAACTCTGTCAGATCGCTCAATTTGATCACATGACCCAGACAGATATCCTTATCAAGTATTTTTTCTTTCTGAACGGAATATGTTTTACCGATCCGGCTTTTGAGATAGGAGTTGGGTTCGTCAAAAACATCACTCCGGCAAATCGCGTCAACAACAGTATGCTGTTCTTCTGAAACATAGACCTTAATGCTCTCCGTAATCTCTTCCAAGGACATCGTTTCAAAGGGAATGTTTTCACGGCGGAAAAACAACTCAAAGGTTTTGTTAACAAAAACGAGACTTCCTTCTTTATCAACAACAACAATAGGATCGTTCAAACTGTTAACAATCCTGCTCAAGGCAATTGGCTCCACATTGGTGAACTCATATTTATGAATAGCGATAAGCACCAAAACAGTGGATAACGAAAAAGCAAAAGGCGTGTAATCCAGCGCCAAAAGAGTCTCTGAGACAGCATTAACGACAAGCGGGAGCAAGACAGCCAAAACGATCAGCAGCATCTGCCGTTTATATTTTAAGTAAGCTTTTCTGGCGGAAAAAACAAGCAGCAGCAAGGACGACATGATATAAACATAAGCGCTCATCATGTTCACATAGTAGCCCAAAGCGGTGTGATATGTACCAAAACCATAATCAACATAGTAGAACCCTTTAGCCGGATCCAAAGCATAAAGCAGATAGAGCAGAACCGGCGGGAGCAACAGCAAGATTTTCAGCAACAGCGGCAACGTCAACTTAGGTTTGGCGAACCGCAAAACAAAGAAGAAAATGCTTGGCCCAATAAAAACGGTGGCAAAATAGAGAATGTCTAAGGCGACCGTCTGCTCCGGCAAATTGCCGGCCGTGTATTCGAGCAATTGCCCGATCGTCCATATGATCACAAGAACCTGACAGCGGATGAAAGAACGAGCCAATTTTTGTTTGGCCGAATTGACGATAAGCCAGGTGATACTGACAGACACGAGAATAATTGTTATGGAGTGCGCCATAAACATGGTCAGCCAGCTCGCCAAAGTTATGTCTCCTTTTCTTTCAGCAGATGCTTCCTGCGCCATTCTTCAATAACTAGTGCCAGTATAGCATAGGGTGGGTTGCGCCCACAACTCAAGTACCCTTGCATGGGTGCATATTTAAAAAGTGCATGAACTGACGATAAGGATAAGCAGAGCTTTCTGCCGCGGTGTTTTCCCGCAGCTCAATGGTGAGTTGGAGACAGATACCGCGCTGGCCAGTAACAGTGCCACGTCAGGGTTTGGGGAGCGGGAGAATCCAAGCGCCTCTCTGCCTGACGCAACCTCAAAAGGCGAAAAGAGTTCGCGGGCTTTTGGAGTCTCCCGCTCACCAAACCCTACCTTGGGACTGTTACGAG
>WRHI01000032.1 GCA_009783315.1 Peptococcaceae bacterium | reverse complement strand
ACAGTGCGGAGCCTTTTCGGGAGTGGCGGCAGCGGGTCTTAGGCCTTGGAGCGGAAAAAAGCGCAGGCTGCCTTATTTGCGCTTTTCGCGTAAAGGCCTTAGACCCCGCGCCGCCACGAAGAACGGCTCCGCTCTGTGCCCCGCCGCCCCTCCTGCCCCTCCGGCTGGGGTCTGATCTGTAGCGCTTATTTTGGACTTGACAAGGATTCGAAATCCAGGTATAGTCATTGGAGAAAATAGTTGAATATATGTTCAACCATTTGTATCAAGAAAGGGATGGTTGCTTTGAGCACACAAAGAGAAGATATTTTTGACAAAGAAGAGGCGTTGCTTTTCGGGCAAGACGAGGCGGAATCCTGCGGCTGCAGCGTTATCCACGAGGATGTTGTTAACGATGTTAAGCAGCATATGCCGCCGGCGAAGGATTTGCTGGAATTGGCCAATCTTTTCAAAATCTTTGGCGATTTCACTCGTGTGAAAATTGTCTATGCTCTTTTTCGCGCCGAGATGTGCGTCTGCGATATTGCCGCGCTTCTCGGTATGACGAAGTCGGCGATTTCTCACCAGCTCCGCGTGCTGCGCCAGGCCCGTTTGGTTAAGTTCCGCAAAGAGGGCCGGACGGTATTCTATTCTCTGGATGATGATCATGTCAGCACGATTTTTGCCCAGGGTCTTACCCATGTTGCCCATGACCAATATTGAACATTGAAACGGGGTTGGGAGTATGAAACAAGAGATGCTTTTGGAAGGGCTTGGCTGCGCGGGATGCGCCGCAAAAATAGAAAAGGATGTTAACGCTATAGCCGGTGTAACGGCGTCACTGAATTTTATGACCAAAGTATTGGTTTTGGATGTGCATGGGTCGGTGATGCCTGATTCTTTGTTGAGCGATGTCAAGAAGATTATTCGAAACGCTGAGCCGGATATTGTAACAAAAGTCTTGGCCCCGGGCACCGGGATGCGCACCCCTTATAGACTGGAAAAGGCCGAAATCGGGGGAACAGAGGGCAAAAGGGGATTCCTTCGTTTTCTTGACTGGGAAAGGACAACTCTTGTTTTTGGCATTGTTCTTTTTGCCTTGGCTGTTCTTATGACGGGCGGGCTGCTTGGGCAACTGTCCGGTGGTTGGGTGGTGACATGCTATCTGGCTGCTTATGTTTTGATAGGCGGTAGAATTGTTGCCCGGGCTGGTTTCAATCTGGTCAGAGGGCGGTTTTTTGACGAGAATATGCTTATGACCATTGCCACCATAGGAGCTTTCGCGATCCAGGAGTACCCGGAAGGTGTGGCGGTAATGCTGTTTTATCGTGTCGGTGAAATGTTTCAGAATATGGCTGTTAACCGTTCCCGCCGTTCCATTGCCGCTTTGATGGATATTCGTCCGGAAAGGGCGACCCTGCAAAAAGATGGTGAGCTTGTGGAGGTGAGTCCCGAGGATGTGTGCGTCGGCGATGTGATTCTTGTGAAGGCGGGTGAACGGATTCCTTTGGATGGCCGCGTTCTCAGCGGAAGCGCCGCTCTGGACGTTTCAGCTCTGACCGGCGAATCCCTTCCCCGGGATGTGGATGTGGGTGACGATGTGTTGGCGGGGTCGATTAACACCAACGGTGTGATGTCCCTGGAAGTTGGCAGAGTTTTTGGTGAGTCGGCTCTCGCCAAAATCCTCAATCTGGTTGAAAACGCCGGCCACAAAAAAGCCGCGGTGGAGAATTTCATTACCAAGTTCGCGCGCTATTACACACCCTTGGTTGTGGCGGCGGCTGCCGGTCTGGCGGTAATCCCTCCCCTTGTGCTGCCCGGCGCATTGTGGGCTGATTGGATTTATCGGGCCTTGCTTTTTCTGGTGGTTTCTTGTCCCTGCGCGTTGGTGATCTCTATTCCGCTGACTTTTTTTGCCGGCATCGGGGCGGCTTCCCGCCGGGGGATTCTGGTGAAAGGAAGCAACTGCTTAGAAGGGCTGGATTCTGTGGATAGAGTGGTTTTTGACAAAACCGGCACGCTGACTATGGGGGTGTTCAGCGTTGTAGAAGTCGAGACCGCGCCAACCTTTGACAAGGAGACTGTTTTGCGGCTGGCGGCTCATGCCGAATGGTTTTCCAATCATCCTATCGCCCTGTCTGTCCAAAAAGCCTGCCGGGATAAAATTGACGCCGGTATTGTTGATGAGGTTGACGTGGGGGCTCTCTCGGATTACGAGGAGTTTGCCGGTTATGGTGTGCGCGTGCTGTTAAGCGGCAGCGTGATTCTGGCCGGCAGCGCCAAATTGATGGAAAGATTCGATGTTGCTTATTCACCGGCAAAATCTGTTGGCAGCGTAGTGTATGTGGCGGTGGATGGTATTTACGCAGGCTGTGTTGTGATTGCCGACGAAATCAAAAAAGACAGCCGTCGTGCTGTCAGCAAGCTGCGGGCGGCTGGGATTTCGCGGGTCGTCATGTTGACCGGAGACAGCCAAGCTGTGGCTGAGGATGTGGCCCGGAAAATCGGGCTGGAGAAATATTACGCTGATTTGTTACCTCAAGATAAGGTTGCTCTTCTGGAAAAAATGAGCGGTTCGGGCAAACTGATTTTCGTCGGCGACGGCGTCAATGACGCTCCGGCTATGGCTGTCAGCGATATAGGTGTGGCTATGGGTGGTTTGGGATCGGATGCCGCTCTTGAGGCGGCCGATGTTGTGGTGATGACCGATGAACCGTCTAAAGTAGCGGAAGCGATCCTTATCGCGCGCAAGACCCGTACCATAGTTCTGCAGAATATTGCCTTTGCCCTTGGGGTCAAGGCCGCTATTTTGGTATTGGGGGCTCTGGGGGTCGCGACGATGTGGCAAGCGGTTTTTGCCGATGTGGGTGTAACGCTTTTGGCGGTCTTGAACGCTCTGCGGGGCAATCATTTGGCAGTTGAACAACCGTACCAGGGGTCACCTCACGAAACGGAATAAAAAGCACGCTAGAGGTACCCCATCGGCAGTTTCCGCTCCAAGTCAAATGGTTTTGCATAATTTGTCGGACAATTTCAAAAGACACGTTTCAAGAGATAATTATAGTTAATCATCCACCCATCTTGACGAACCGCCCGTCGATATAGTAGGATAATCCCAACAAATGTTATCTCATGGGGAAACTGCATGTAACAGCACAAACCGAGAAAATCAGCATAATTAGGACGAATAGCCCAAACCAAGAAAGCCAACACAAACAAGGGAGCAGACCAATATGACTACAATCAAAACAAACCTGATTGAAGCGACTGACTTTTCAACCGAAATCACATCGTCCTCAACCACGGGCGCAGAAACATTATCAAACGTACCACCGGCTGCCAACGTAACTGTTACCGTCAATCAGGACTGCGTAAATACCTATACAGACGCCATGGCTACCCTGTCCAGATATCAAGCCGCCGCAGGCAAAGACGCCCTATGTATAGAGGGTTTGGCCGAATCCATGCAAGCCTTAGACCAGGATATGGCAGCAAACATGAACATCACAGGCCAATAGAAGGAGACCACAATGTCCATCCCAAATGGCGAAGACAACTATCAAGCCTATCGATCCGCCTTGGTTCAACTGGAAGACGACCGCGAAACAGCAAGAAAAAGCATCAGCACTCTGGACCACCAAGAGCAGAACGTCCTCTGGTGTCACAACAGAATCCAAGCCTTCCTGCAAGAAGTCACCGGCACCTGGATGGGTGGCGATCAAGATATTGATGACCTGAAGATGCTCAGTGCCTTTGACCAAGAACTCACAGCCATAACCAACAAAGCACGAGCCGATATTAACGATCAACGGGAACAGCTCGCGCACTCCCTGCGGCAGATGCAAACCAAAGAAGAAACCCTCATCCACGACTATCAGAAAACTCTGGATCACACTAAAGAAGAAACGGAGAAAAGCCAATGTCTATAGAAATCAACAGACAGAACGCCGGCAATCAGCTCTTAGCCATGACAGCCAACTACCAGACAGCTGTAACAAGTATTCAAGCCATAAAAACGGCCATCCAAGCCTTCATAGACAGCCCCGACCTTCAAAGCCAAGCCTACAACAGCCTTCGCGCTCACTACATAGATTATCATTTTCCCATCCTCAACGGCATGCTCAGCTTTATTGACGAAACGCTTGCCGCCAACAGTTCATACCAAAACCAAATGTGTACCCTCAAAGGCAACTACCTCAATGAAACCGCGCTGCGCAACCAATTGGAGGAGATCTGGTCACTCCGATACAACATATTTCAAATCGTACCCTTCTATCAAACGCTCTTAAACCTCATCGAAAAAACCGTCCAGGATAAACTCGACAGTCTCATCCTCTTTCAACAAAACACCCAAGGTCTTTACATCACAGCCCAGGCTCTCCTCGAAAACGTCAAAACAGGCATTTCCCTCATCGAAGCCGCCACATACAATCCCACCACCCACACATTTAGCTTCCCTCCCGGGCTTAACCTCGATATGACATGGCAGGAAACCCTCAACGCGGTGTGGGACGACAAACAAGCCAACGGCATGAAGGCCCTCGAATTCCAAGGCGACCAAGCTTACATCAAAGGATTTGACCCCACCGTCACATGTTACAGCGCCGACCCCGTCAACCTCAGCACCGGCAATTTCATTTACCAAAAAGAAGACCTCCATATCCCAGGGGTGATTCCCCTCACCCTCACCCGATTTTATAACGCCCTTGACCGCCATAGCGGCGCCCTGGGCAGCGGTTGGGTTCATAATTACGAACAACGCCTTGAGCTTCAAGACAAGAAACTGGTCTTTCATAAGGCTGACGGCCGGGAAGAAACCTTTATTAAGGTTGCGGACAATCTATTTATCAACGGCCACACAGGAATAACCAAGATTACTTTCAACATGGCAACAAACCATTATCACCATCGGGAGAACGACAAACACACGTATTTTGATCAAACAGGCCGTATGATCATCTATCAAGACCAGAACGGAAACCAAGCCACCTTCTCCTACGGTCAAGACGCTGAGTCACGTCAGCTCAAACAAGTTCAAAGCAACAACGCCTATATCGCCCTCACCTACAATAACGAAGATCGTCTTGCTTCCGCCGTGGATCACACAGGCCGGAAAATCACCTACCATTACAAAGACGGCTGCCTCGTTCAAGTCGTCCAACCCGGCGACCAGACCATCGCCTATAACTATGACCAAAACGGGTATCTCAATAAAATCACCAATCCCCGAGGCATCGAATCCCTCCACAACACATTCGACAGCTCAGGCCGCACCACTCAACAAACCTTCCCCGACGGCGGAACCATGAACTACCGGTATGAAGACGCAGCAAGAAAAGTCATTCTCACAGAACGCAACACCCATCAAACAACCTATTACCACGATGAACAATTTCGTACCATCAAAATTGAAGACGAAGTCGGCACAGAACACTTTGCCTACAACACCCAAAACCAGAGAACCAAAGCCACAGACCGCCTTGGCCGCATCACTAGCTTCGAATATGACAAACGCGGCAACATGACCAAGGTCATCGATCCTCTATCCAACCAATTCGAACAAACCTACACACAAAACAACAAACTGCTTAGTCTACGCATCAACAAAGATCTCAAAATCAAAAACAAATACGACGCCAAAGGCAATCTCACCCAAACCGAAGATGCCCTGCGTAGGAGCCTGCGTTTCCAATACAACGCCCAAGGTAACCCCACAACAGTTGTCCAACCCGACGGCAGCACGCTCCACTTTGCTTACGACGAGCGCGGCAACCCCACCGCCATTACAGACGCCGCCGGTCATACAACCCATTATGAGTACGACCTCCTTAACCGCGCCGTCAAAACCATTGATCCCAAAGGCGCCTCCACAAGCTATGTTTACGACAATCAGAACAACATTATCAGAGTCATCAACGCTCAAGGCCAAGAACGTTGCTATACTTACAACAAAAGCAACAAAATCGAGAGCATAGTCGACTTCGACGACAGCACAATCAGCATAGAATACAACAGCCTCAACAAACCCAGCAAACACATCGACGCCATGGGCAATGTGACCCACTACGAATACGACCCAATGTGGAACCTGTCCAAACAAACCGATCCCAACGGAGCCGAAACCCGCTACACCTACACCCCACACAACCAGCTCGAAAGTGTCACAGATCCTATGGGCGCCACCATTCGTTACGAATATGACGCCGTTGGCAACCGTATCAAAATCATCGATTCCCAAGGTTATCAAACCAAAATCACCTATAACGCTCTTAACTTCCCCATAGCCGTAACAGAACCAGACGGTGCCGTTACCCAATACACCCGTGATTTGGAGGGCCGCATAACCCAAATTATTGATCCAATGGGCAACGAGACGAAGTATATATACGACACCGCAGGCCAGAAGATCCAAGAAGTCAACGCATTAGGTCACATAACACAATTCACTTACACCCCCCTTGGCCAGGTCGAGACCGTAACAGACACCAAAGGCGGCATTCACCGCAATGAATACTACCCCGGCGGCAAACTCAGACGAACCATCCTACCTGAAGGCGAAAGCAAAACCTACGAATATGACGAAAACAGCAACGTCAGCAAAATCACAGACGCCTTGGGCAATACAACAGAACTTGCCTATGACGCCCAAGACAGAATAACCCAAATTAAAAATCCATTAGGGCACATCAAAAGCTTCAAATATGACGCTGTCGGCAACATCACAGAGGTCATGAACGAAAATAATCACATGACACAATACAAATATAGTCCTTTAGGCAATATCGTTGAAGTCATCGATCCCATGGGACACACCATCCGATATGAATACGACACGACTAACCGGCTAAGTAAAATCGAGCAATACCGGATCATTGACGATACGTTGGGACACATCCAAGAACTCCAAAACAACTTAGCCGTTCCAACAGACTGTGTCCTATCTGCTGAAACTCAAACAACAACCTTTGAACGCAACAAAAATGGTGCGATTACCGCCATTCACGCCCCCATGGGCAAAACCACCCGCTATGAATACGACACAGCAGGCAACATCATCACCAAAACAGGTGAAGATGATCGGCAAACCCACTACGAATATACCAGCGCAGACCAACTCAGCAAAATTGCCTACGCTGATGGCAAAACAGTTGAATACAGCTACAACCCCTTAAAACAGCTTATTCAAATGAAAGATTGGCTCGGCATAACCACCTTGGCCCCAGACGCTCTGGGGCGGACGGAAAAGATCACCGACTTCGAAGGCAAAACTGTACAGTACCTATGGGACGAACTCTCGCGCAAATCCAAAATAATCTACCCCAGCACTGATTCCAACACCCAAGCCGACCCTGTATTCGAAGTATGCTATACCTACAACCGATCCGGCAGAATGACCGGGGTTATAACCCCCCAAGGCGAAACACATTACCAGTACAACATTATGGGACAGCTAATCCAAACAGAAAGACCCAACCTGATCACACAATACGATTACAACCCGACAGGAATGCTTAACAGGCTAACACACGCCAAGAAAACCGCCTTCTCTTCAGAAGAACCCGCAGGGGCGGAAATCCTGGATCAATTCATGTATACTTATGATCCGGCAAGCCAAATTACCCAAATTGACAAATGTCGCCAGAGCATACCCGAAGACAACGGCATATTCAGATATACTTATGATCCGGCTGGCCGCTTAACAAACGCCTCTCGTGACGGTAAGCAAAAAGAATACATCTATGACAGCTTGGGGAACCGGATTGTCTCACACGAACCCGACCATATAGGTCATTCCACTCATGCCACCTTTCACACCTACAATGCGCTAAACCAACTCATAAGCACCCGCGATCAAGATAGTCTCGAAGAATATCACTATGATCAACGCGGCAATCTGGCAGAGGTTTTAAGAGACGGCGTTGTCAAAGCCCGCTACACCTTTGACGGCACAAACATGATGACTCAAGCCATTACAGACAAAGGCCAAGGCCAATACACCTATGACGGATTTATGCACCGGGTCAAGCGTTTGGAACAGTTTGCCGACACAGCCCAATTAATGGATCAAGAGTTGCGTGTGAATGTTCCCATGAGAGAAACGCGGTTCGTTTTTGATATGGCCCTGCCCTATAATAATCTCTTGCAAACACAGACCATCTCCAAAATACAAAATGATGAAACCGCAAATATTCAGAGTCAGAGCTTTATCTGGGGCAATACCCTTTTAAGTAGCGACGGTCAAGAAGAATTCCATTACCTTACAGACCACTTGGGATCGCCAATTCGGCTTGTTGGCGTTGAGGAAGACCCTTATCATGTGCCTTTGGTTTATGATGAATTTGGAGTGCCTTTGGTTGACGCAACCGGGAAGGCGACAGGCAATCCTTTCGGGTTCACGGGATACCAACCCGATGATATTTCCGGATTCCACTATGCACAGGCTAGATATTACGACCCCATAACCGCCCGTTTTGTCAGCGAAGACCTGGCTCGGGATGGTATAAACTACTATGCGCATTGTTATAATGATCCTATAAACTTTGTTGATTTTGATGGATATGAGCCTGTTTTTATTGGATATGTCTATATCGCCGAAGGCATTAATCCTGAAACAGGTAACCCTGCAGTCTATATCGGGCAAACTGGGCAGGAATTGCAAACCCGGTTTACCGGGCATAAATGGCAGGAATTTATTACAGCCGACACAACAACCACAACCAGAATTAAAGTTATGGGTGAATTGGACGCCTCTATATCTAAACGCGGAACTTTAATAAGCGCCAGAAAAGAGGCGTTGGGTGTAGCAGAACAAGATATTATTATTCAATATCGTGATGCTAAAAAAACCCTTCTTAACAAAGATCCTGCAGCAAGCAAAAAACATTTGGAGCCTTGGAGAAAGGCTTATAACGTGTCCTACGGAGAGCCGGAAAAAGTGACCATTGACCCGGCAGGCGGTATCAGAGGCGGCATCAAAGTCACCGGGATAGGAGCACTCATGTTTATTGACGCCGCCACACTGTCCCGGGAATACAAAATGTCGCCATATATACAACATCAGGCTGTATTTGAGGATGAAAAAGGAACATTTACAGTTGGGGTCAAGTATGGTGTCCTTAATCTTTTCGGCAACCACTACCTCAAAACATATGAAGACGGAACTGAGGAAGAAATCAGCAAAGAGGATTATAAATACTGGAAAGCGGAGGCACACGCACTGTGGGGCTATTTTGATTTCTGGGGCAATTTCGTTCCCGGCCTGCTTCAGCCTGAGTTGCCTAACATTTCATGCGATACGGCTTGAGCCGTCGAGTTTAAGGGATTTCTTTAGTCAAACTTATGTAGGGGGTAACATATAGTGAGTGTTAAATTAGGGAAACGCATTGAGATTGACGAGTCTAATTTCAAATTGATAGATTCCTTGGGAACTGTTGAGGGAAGTGACAGGCTTTGTATTGGCAATGAATCAGAAGACATAGAAACAGATGCAACTTCTCTTTATAATCATTTGAAAAACCTTGAAGGAGCAAACAGAGTAGAAGCTCTTCATATCGAATGGTCTTCAAGACTAAGAGATATTATGATTATTAAGGCGTTCCCCAATTTAAGATTTCTCCATGTGTGGGGTCATAATATCGTGTCACTGGCCGGGTTGGAGTGGTTTGAAAAGGGTGAATATATAGACATCGACACAGGAAAAAACCATAAACGCGTTATTGATGAGATCAGTCATGTTCCTATCCAAAGGATCTCCCTCAACTATGGGAAGAAGGAAGATTATGAGGCTATAGGAAAATGCCTTTCTCTTAATAATCTTGATATAAACAAAGGTCCAAGCCCAGACTTTTATAAGTGGAGAAATGTTCCCCTTGAGCATCTCAGGTTTGAAGGAGGCAAGTTTACGGAATTAAGCGATGTTGGCTGCCTGAAAGCTCTAAAGGATATCATGGTTATGAGATGCCGTACTTTTGAAAGATTTGTTGGCGACAATTCCAGTGTTCGAAATTTGACAATTCATGGTTGTAAGAGATTTGATATACTCTCTTTAAGTTCGCTTCAAGGACTAGAAACCGTTTGGATTCATTCATGTGCCCCAGAAATATCCTTGTCCGATCTGCCAGATCATTCAACGCTTCGCGGCATATTATTTAATTCATGTAAGGTCAATGTTGATGTATATGATATCGCAAGAAGAATGCCTAGGCTCGAAGATATTACCATACCAAAACTCAAAAAAGAACAAGAGCAGTTGCTGAGTCAAGCCAATCCAAATATTAAGTTTGAAACTGCCTATTAATTGCTAATTGTGAGGGAAAGAGGGAGGGATCTAAATGAGCATTAAATTGGGAAAACGCATCGAAATCGACGAATCAAATTTCCAATCGTTAGAGACGTTGAAGGCTATCAATGAAAATAATACAGTTTCTCTTAGTAACGATTCTGAAGACACAGAAACAGATGTGAATGCCCTTTATGATCATCTGAGAGCCCTTGAAGGTGCAGATAAAGTCAAATCACTTGATATAAGCTGGTCCTCAAATTTGAGATTGGAGGGAGTAGCTTGATTAACCATGAATAAATCCGAAATAGTCACAAAAATCATAGGTGGCTTTCTGGAACAGAATGGTTTTAAATACGAAAGTTTTGATGAAGACGAAATCGGAAGGAAATCCTGGTCGTATTTTAGGCTATTACGTCAGATAAAGCAATCAATAACCATTAACGATCGTCCTGGCTTTGGTTTAGACCTAATCTTATATACAAATGGATTTGGTCAAAATCAACTGCACCTAAAAAAGATGCAAATACCAGAAGGGTATTCTTTAAATACGTTCAAATGTTTTGATTACGAAACGGAAGCGGATTTTATCAGAGGACTTGAAATGTTCCGATACCTGATTGAATACCAAGGATTTCAGGAATTGGAAAAGAGAAGTTTTCATAAATCTGAGGCCCGGTGCAAAGAAGAAACCGACAGATATTTATATGAGAATCTCGAAGAACTCATTAATGAATACAGTATGCGTTTGGGAATTGACCCCAGAAACCTCAACAACTGGAAAGAAAAAATGGAGATGGTCTTCCGCGAGGTCATACGTCTGAGTTCCCAAGACTTGCACATAGTAGAAAAGGACGTTCTGGGACTTGCCGCAGTCTATGGCGAGATTGTGGCAACCCTTCTGGACAGACAATGGGCATGGCGGGATATAAAAGACCTTCCTCATTGTATTATTGACCTGAGCCAATACAGTACGGGAGAGTCGCCAACTGTTCAGGTGTTCCAAGTTTGGAGAACAGGAAAATTTGATGATATCATCGAGCGAAATGAGCGCCGTCTTATCAAAAAGCAGAATAATGAAACATTAACTTGAGGAGGGATCAAAATGAGTTCTTCAAAACCAACAGTGCGCCAAATGTCATGGGTTTCGCTGATACCCCTGCTTTTCCTGACAAGCGTGTTTTTTATCATCTACAGTTTGATCGTATCATCATTCGAATATGCCTTCATGCTTACGGCACTTTCTATACTGATTATCTTGATTTTCCTTCGTTATGGGGTGTCTCACAACCACCGAAAAGGCATTTTCCTGTATAAGAAAGAAAATTACATGTCAGCTATTCAAGAGTTTGAAAAGAGTTATAATTTCTTTTCAAAACACGCATGGGTCGATAAGTATCGCGCCATTGTGTTGCTTTCACCCAATCGCGCCTCTTATAAAGAGATGGCATTGCTTAATATCGCTTTTTGTCATACTCAATCCGGAAATGGCGCCCTGGCAAAAAAGTATTATGAAAAGACGCTCAAACTCTTTCCCAACAGTGGAATGGCAAAGACATCTTTGAAGTTTATTCACTCTGTAGAGAATCAAGGTGATAAACGAGATTGACGTTTGGCATAACCAGAATTGTGGAGAAAAGAAAATTTTTAATAATCGACCGAGATTTTGAGGCTATAGGAAAATGTTCCTCTCTTAAATGGCTCGAAATATACAAGAGTCCAAGTCCAGAATTCTACGAATGGAGAAATGTCCCGCTGGACTATCTTAAACTTATGCGAGGTAATTTTCCTGAACTGGGCAATATTGGCCAACTGAAACCTCTAGATCGCTTCATGGTTGCAGGATGCCGCAAATTCGAGAGATTTACCGGCGAAAATTCCAGTGTTCGGTGGTTGGAAGTTTATAGTTGTAGGCACTTTGATACACGCTCGCTAAATACGCTTCAGGGGCTTGAACATCTGACTATTGACGATTGCGCAAGCGAGATTGTTTTGTCTGATCTGCCGGAACATCCCACGATTTGCACACTAGGATTATCCTCATGCAAAGTGCATGCCGACGTCGATGATATTAAGAAAATAATGCCCATGCTTGAAAAGATTTCTGTACCCGAAATCACAAAAGACTTTACCTCATCATAAATACAAATTACGAATTTAACATCTTATAGAATAAGAAAGGAGGTTTTTGCGCATGGCAAAACACGAAAATGCAGTAACTGAGGATATGGTGGAATCATGGAGAAAGAATCATTCGGTTTCATACGGAGAGCCAATAAAATTGACACTTCAGAATGGAATCAGAACCAGCGATTCTGGGGGGTTCGAGCTTGCTGATGTTTTTATGGCGTATCAGGAAAATGTAGGGCCTCTCAAGGTGCCTTTTGTACTACAGGATGAGAAAGGATGCTTTATACTAAAGGTTAAGTATGGCCTCCTAAGGGTATTTAACAACCGCTACTACAAGCAATACGAAAAAGACGGGAAAACAGAAGATATAAGCAAAGAGGATTATAAATACTGGAAAGCGGAGGCACGCGCGCTTTGGGGCTACATCAATGTTTGGGGCAAATTTGTTCCCGGACTTCTTAGACCCGAACTGCCTATCTCTACCGCGAAAGAATAATCAGAATGGGAGAGTCGCCAACTGTTCAGGTGTTCCAAGTTTGGAGAACAGGAAAATTTGATGATATCATCGATCGGAATGAACGCCGTCTTATCAAAAAGCAGAATAATGAAATATTAACTTGAGGGGGGATCAAAATGAATTATGAAAGTACCTTGAAGTTGTATTCCTTCTGCACTTTCTCAAAGTTCTTCATATAATACTCGTTGATTTCCTTGGGAGACATCTCTTTGATCTCATCATAAATCATCAACCGAATAGCATGAATCTCACGAATCGGCATAGGCTCATTGATTACACTGGCATCATTCATATAATCTTCAAGCTTCTTCACGGTCAACCACCTCCAATAGTACCAGCGGGAAGCTAAATGGAATGTGTACAAAAAGACAACAGAGTGAGTTCTGGAATTGTCAAGAAAAAACGCACACCCAAGTACACAATAAAAAACTGATACTTTGGCTCCGTCGGCGCTACATATCTGGCAGGCAACCGCGGTGGTATGTGCGGCACAGCCGCCAAAGCCGAAATTGTCAACCTGCAACTGCACTGCAGGTTGACAATTATAAATGCATTATATACAATACACTAGGACAGTGGATTATTCTCTTTCCCTCTCCCTCTCCCTATCTCCCCATTGTCCATTGTCCATTGTCAATTGTCCATTGATTAAGGGGGTTCCACAGGCTTATAAACACAGATAATAAAGGCACGGATAACATACAAACGAATAACATACAAACGAATAACATACAAACGAATAACATACGAACGAATAGTATACGTGCGGATAACATACGTATGACCGTCTCTTGCGCTCTGTTCACGGCGCTCATTATTATCGGCGGCTACATTAGCATACCTGTCGGCCCGGTTCCCCTCGTGTTGGCTGATTTTTTCGTGATGCTGACAGGTCTTTTTCTGGGCGCCAGATATGGGGCGGTTTGTTTGACGATGTATCTTGCCTTGGGAGCGATAGGGCTGCCTGTTTTTGCCGGGGGCAAAGCGGGTTTGGCGGTTTTTTGGGGACCGACAGGCGGGTTTTTGTTTGGCTATCTGTTGGCTGTGGTTGCTGTTGGCTTCATTATGGGGAGAAATAAGGGTTCTTTGGGCAAAGGATCCCTTGTTCGCTTGCTGGCGGCCTTGGTTGCCGGGAATGTGTTGTTATATCTTTGTGGTGTTCCTTGGCTGAAAGCCGTTACCTATTTGAGCTGGCCAGCCGCTTTGGGCGCCGGGCTGGTGCCTTTTCTGCCGGGTGCGATGATAAAAATCGCGGCGGCTTTCGCTTTGGGCCGTGCTTTGTTACCCCGCTTCCGCCCGTTGGGGGATGAACGATGCCTGTCCTAGAAGCCCGGAATCTGACCTATGTTTTTCCTGACGGGACGGTGGCTCTATCGGATGTCAGCCTGAAGATCGGCGACGGCGAGTTTGTGATCCTGGCCGGAGCGAACGGGTCGGGGAAGACAGTTTTTGTGCGCCATTTGAATGGGCTGTTGCTGCCGGCCCAGGGGGGTGTTACCTTTGATGGCGTGCCGATAACCCGCAATCTTGCGGAGGTTAGACGTCAAATCGGTTTGATTTTTCAGGACGCTGACAGCCAGATTGTGGGGCAGACTGTGGCTGAAGATGTGGCCTTTGGGCCGGAAAATCTTCATTGGTCTCGGGATGAGGTGGAGCGGGCTGTGGAACGAGCGTTGGCGGCGGTTGATTTGAGCGGTTTGTCCGATCAGAATCCTCATACCCTCTCCGGTGGACAGAAAAGAAGGCTGGCGGTGGCCGGGGTTTTGGCGATGAACCCGCGGGTACTTGTTTTTGATGAGCCTTTTACGGGGTTGGATTACCGGGGCGTCGTTCAGGTTCTTGAACAGCTGGTCCGGCTGCGCGAGGCCGGACAGACGGTTGTTTTGGTTACCCACGAATTGGAAAAGGTGTTGGCCCACGCGGACAGACTGGTTGTTTTTGACCGGGGGAAGCTGGTTGAAGACGGCGAACCGGCCGATGTGATTGGCCGCGTTGAAACCTACGGCGTTAGAAGGCCTCTTAAAAACGGTGGAGAGATGGGTTCGTTAACATGGCTCAGGTAATTTTTTTGCGGTACATACCTGGGGATACTCTTTTGCACAGAATGGATGGGCGGCTTAAGCTTTTGTGCCTGCTTCTCCTGAGTGTCGCCGCCGGTTTGGCCTCGGAGTGGCAGCATTATCTGGCGCTGCTGGGGGTGGCTGTGTCGGCTTTGGCCGCGGCAAAGCTGCCGGTGTGGGCTTTATTGAGAGATTGGCGGTTTTTTGCCGTGATGGCGGCCCTTATCCTTGTGGCTAACGCGTTCTTTATTCCGGGCGATCCAGTTCCCTTTTTCCCTTTTGCCGCTGTCTCCCGGCAAGGGCTTGTTGCCGGGCTGCGTTTTGCCGGGCGGCTTCTGTTGGCTGTGATGATTTGTTCTGTTGTCATGGGGACGACGCCTTTGGCGAGGTTGCGTGACGCGTTGGAATGGTGCCTGCGCCCGGTTCCGTTGGTGCCGGCCGCCAGAGTCGCTATGATGATGAATTTGACTTTTGTCTTTGTGAGTGTCATTATGGACAATTATGTGGAAATGGTTTGCGCCCAGAAATCACGTTGTGTGGAATCCTGCAAAAACCCGCTGAAAAGAATCAAATATCTTGTCCTGCCTCTCTTGACACAGACCATGATGCGAACCGATGAGATTGTTTATGCCCTGGAGGCCCGTTGCTATTCTGAAGTTCGGACGCCGGCGTCCTTTGGGACATGTAGAGCGGACTGGCTTGTGGCTGGGGTATGTCTGGGCGTTTTGGCTTTTGTGATCTTGTGGTAGTATTGGAGAAAAGGGTAATCGAGGATTAGGGTAAGGAAAGTAAACAGGGAGCATAACTCAGGATGGACGTAAAAACAAAATGACGACTTCAACGATATGGACGATATTGGCTTTGGCGGCGCTGCTTGTTCTGATCGCCGCTGCTTGTGACAGACGGCTGATTGTCCGCGCCTATACGATTCCGTCCAACAAATTGCATAGGCCGATACGGGCGGTTCTGCTGGCGGATCTGCATGGGTTCCGCTTTGGCCGGGATCAGGCGACTCTTTTGCGGATGATTGCCGGGCAAAACCCGGACATAATCTTGATGGCCGGCGATATGGTTGACGACAGGCGTCGGTTGGAAAACAGCATGTTTTTCTTGCGGGAGGTTGTGAAGATCGCGCCAGCCTATTATACGCCGGGAAATCACGAGTTTCGCCGGCAAGATTGGCCTGATCTTGCCGGTATGGCTGAGTCATACGGTGTGGTTGTTTTGTCTGACCGGGTGGAAGAAATCCGGATCGGCGATAACGCCTTTGTGTTGGCGGGGGCGGATGACACAGCGAAAAGAAGATGGGACAGAAATTATCAAGGGGATGCTGTCATGGAACAGCTTTTTGTGCCTTTGACGGATCAGCCGGGATACCATATTCTTATCGGTCATCGGCCTGACCGGATCGACCAGTATAAGCGGTATGATTTTGATCTGATTGTTTCGGGTCATGCCCATGGCGGACAAGTGAGGATTCCCGGCCTTGTTAACGGGCTGTTCGCCCCCCAGCAAGGGGTGTTCCCGCCGTACACGGGGGGCGCTTACCGGCATGGGAATACAGTCCATGTGGTCAGCAGAGGTTTGGCTAAACCTGTTTTCCTGCCGAAGGTTTTTATCCGACCGGAAGTGGTGGTGGTTAAGCTGGTGCCGGAGGGATGACAGCCGGAAACAGTCCCCTCAGAACCCGGAGCGGTTCTTCAGCCTTGGTAATAGGCCGTCCGATTACAAGATAGGAACTGCCGGCCTCCAAAGCGGCTTTGGGCGTCAAGACGCGGGCCTGATCATGTGCGGCGCTGCCCACCGGACGAATCCCCGGCGTTACCAAAAGGAAGTCTTTCTGATCGAACTGCTTTCGCAGCATGGGAACTTCCTGGGCCGAAGCGACAATGCCGTCCAGTCCTGCCCGACAGGCCAGATGCGCCAAACAGCTGACTTGATCGTCCACATTCCGGGGAACCCCAATGCTTTCCAGCTGCTGTTGGTTCATACTGGTTAATACGGTTACCCCGATCAGGGCCGTCCCTTTCTCATGACAGACATCAGCGGCTCGGGCCATCATCTCATAACCGCCCAAACAGTGGACATTGATCATGTCGGCACCGGCGCCCGCCAGCACGCGCAGGGCGCGTTCGACGGTTGTTGGGATGTCATGGAGTTTTAGATCAAGAAATATATTGAACCCAAGGTTCTTGAACTCGTCAATCAGGCTGACGCCGCTGAGAGCATAGAGCTCAAGGCCGATTTTCAGCCAGCACCCCGTGCCTCGGAGAAGCTGGGCAAGTTCCCGGGCGCGGGCGACGGAATCCACATCAAGAGCAACAATGACCTGGGAGATAGGATCGTTGGATGTTTGATTGTGTTGTGGTGACAAAGATTATTACCCCTCTCAAGCTGTATCCTATTATTCGCTGTCCATTGGTCCACAGGCTGAAGGATATCAGCCTTGTCCGTTGTCAATTGCTATGGGCTTTCCCCACCAAGTCCGCTAAAGATGAATACCCTCGCGCCAGCGCGTAAGCCTCTATCCCTTGAGCGATCTCAACCGGAGCCAGCGGATTGCCAAAATTAGCGGTACCGATCCCGATGGCCGAAGCCCCGGCCAAAAAGAATTCGACAGCGTCCTGCCAACCGGTGATTCCTCCCATGCCGATAATAGGCACGTCAACCTCTTTGTAGGTCTGATAGACCATGCGCACAGCCACAGGGCGCACGGCCGGTCCGGAAAGACCGCCTGTGGTGTTGCCCAGGAAAGGTTTTTGGGTATCAATATCAATGCTCATCCCCACCAAAGTGTTGATCAGGGAAATCGCGTCAGCACCGGCTCCTGCTGCGGCTTTGGCGATAACGGTGATATCGGTCACGTTAGGAGACAGCTTGGCGATAAGTGGCAGATAGGTGTTTTCTCGGACGGCGCGCACCACAGCGGCGGCGCTTTCCGGGTCGCTGCCGAACTGCATACCGCCGTGCTTGATATTGGGACAGGAGATGTTAACCTCCAGAGCGTCAATGTTGGTTTCCTGATCCAAGGATGAAGCCATGTATTTGAAGTCGTCAACCGAAAAACCGGAGATGTTGACGATAACAGCTGTCTTCATATCATCCATTGCGGGCAGGTAAGATTGCCGGAACGCCTTGAGCCCTGGGTTTTCCAGACCTATGGCATTGAGCAGCCCCGCCGGGGTCTCCCGCAGCCGCGGTACGGGATTGCCGGCGCGAGGTTTGGGTGTGACCGTTTTCAAGGCGATCCCCCCCCAGGCGGAGGTGGGCACATAATCCCTGTAGATTTCACCGAACCCGTAAGTGCCGGAACAGGCAATCAGCGGGTTTTTCATGTGTAAGCCTTTGATCTTGACCGCCATATCAAATCCGGTCATGCCAGACAACCTCCTCTCCGGTAAATACAGGCCCTTCCAGACAGACGCGCCCATGCTTCACGCCACCCGTTTCATCCTTGAGTCGGCAAACGCAGCCGCGGCATGCGCCCAACCCACAGGCCATGTATTCTTCCATACAAATTTCCGAGCTCACATAAAACCGTTGACAGAGTTCAGTCACAGCCTGAAGCATAACGTTGGGACCGCATGCCGCCACCATGGTTTCCCGCCCCTTTCGGCCGGCGCTGAGAAGCTGTTCCAACGGTTCCGTCACCAACCCTTCGTATCCATAGCTTCCGTCCATGGTGCAGAGAACGACGTTGTTTTTGGGCAGTTGAAACAGCAGATCCGTGGTGGCGCAATCCAAAAAAGCTTTATCCAGCCCGCCCCAGAGGACGGTAACGGGAATTCTATCAGTCAAGTGGTTTTTCAGCAGGTATTCCAGCAAAGAATATAAGGCGAAAATCCCTATCCCTCCCGCCGCCAGAATCAGTTCCGCCGGGTTCGCGGTTCGGGACGCGGGGTCCGGCGAAACGGCAGGCAGGGAAAAACCCTGCCCCAACGGGCCGAGAACACTTAAATAAGTTCCTTCCGGCTGACGAGCCAGCAGGGTTGTTCCTTGGCCCTTGACACGATAGTAGAGGGTTATCTCCCCGGCTTTTTTATCGATGCCGGCTATACTTAAAGGGCGCCGCAGCAAAGGATCGGACGAAGGCGAGGTTCGGACGGTAACAAACTGTCCCGGTTGGGCTTCTTCGGCGACGCGTCCGTGCAGAACGAGTTTAAAAAGTCCCTGGCTGTTATGAGCCGGTCCCATGGGACGATTGATCAGAATTTTTTCCTGGCTTAACATGAAAGGTGCTCCTTTCCCGGGAAACGGCTGAATTACAAAATCCGCATACCGCTCCTATCGGCTCTCAGTTCGCCGCCTACCCAAGCGGCCACGGGGAACCCTTGCATTTTTTGGCCCCAGTAAGGTGTGTTGGTTGATTTGGACAACCAAGCGCCTTCGCCGATTACTTCAGCATGATCCGGATCGAATAAGACGATATCAGCCGGGTCACCGACCCGAAGGCTTCCCCCTGTCACACCGAAACGCCGGGCCGGATTCAGGGACCAAGCGCGAACGAGCTGAGCGACCGAGAGTTTGCCGGGTTTGACCAAAGACGTCCAAACAGCCGCCAAGGCGGTTTCAAAAGCGTTGATGCCAAATGGCGCCTCCGCGAAAGGTTGGGCTTTCTCCTCCCAGGCGTGAGGCGCGTGATCCGTCGCCAGCATGTCAATACTCCCATCAGCGAGGGCATCCAAAAGAACATCGCGATCCGCCGCCGAAGGCAGCGGCGGGTTAACCTTGAGGCTGGTGTCCGTTAACCCGATATCGTCGTCACAAAAGATCAAATGGTGAGGATTCACTTCGCCGGAAACATCTATTCCCTGCTGTTTTCCCCACCGCAGAGCCAGGACAGCGGCGGCAGTCGATAAATGAGCAAGATGCAGCTTGCCGCCGCATTCTTGGGCCAACAAAACATCCCGCGCCGCCATAACGCTTTCGGCGCTGGCGGGAATACCCGCCAGCCCCAAACGGGCGCTACGGGGGCCACGTCTCATAGATCCCCCCGCAGCCAGGGACTCGTTTTCGCAGTGGGAAATCAGGGGACAACCGGTCAGCCGGGCGTACTGCAAAGCCAGCAGCATCGTCTGTGCCCGCTGAATACCGCGGCCATCATCGGAGAAAGCTACGGCGCCGGCCTTATGCAATTCCGCCATATTCACCAATTCATTGCCCTGAAGTCCCATTGTCACTGCGGCTACAGGCAGAACCCGCGCGCCTTTCGCCCGTTCCCCCTGTCTCAGGACAAATTCCACCAGACCTCGGTTATCAATAACAGGTTGGGTATTGGCCATAGCCAGAATCGTCGTAAAACCGCCCCGAACCGCGGCCCTAGACCCGCTGGCAATATCCTCCTTGTCTTCCCGGCCCGGCTCGCGCAGGTGGGTGTGGACATCAACGAGCCCCGGAAAAAGATATTTGCCGGCAGCGTTAACAATGGACAATGAGGAATCATCGTCAGGTATATCTTTATCAGACAAATCCGTGCCAATCGCAATAATAGTATTATCAAAAAGCACATCGCAAGTTCTGTCAATCTCCTGAGCCGGGTCCACAACATGAGCATCCTTAATCAGCCACATAAACAAGCCCTCCCCCATTGTCCATTGTCCCCTGTCAACTGTTAAAACCTCCCCCAATCAGCAAATAAATCAGCGCCATACGAACAGCGACGCCATTGGTGACCTGTTCCTCAACGACGGAGGAAAAACTGTCGGCCAATTCGCTGTCTATCTCAACGCCCCGGTTCATCGGTCCGGGGTGCAGCAACAGGGTTTCCCGGCAAGTTTGCTTCAGTCTGCCCACAGTCAGGCCATAAAGTTTGGCGTATTCCTGGACAGACGGAAACAAGCCGCTCTTTTGCCTTTCCAGCTGCAGCCGCAAAGCCATAACCGCGTCGGCCCCCTGCAGGACGGCGTCCAAATCGTGGGATATTGTAACATCCCAGCAGGCCATTTCCGGCGGCAGCAATGTTGGTGGACCGACAAATGTCACATCAGCACCCAAACGCCGCAGGCACAGCGCGTTGCTGCGGGCCACCCGTGAGTGCAGGATATCCCCGACGATAACGATTTTGCGTCCGGCCAGGAGTTTGTCCGGCACTGTTTTTGTGTAATCGGTTTTGGTTCCGGTTCCTGGCACAGTTTCGGATGGGGCGCCCGGCCCGAATCTTTCGCAGAGTGTGAAAGCGTCAAGGAGCGCTTGAGTCGGGTGTTCATGTTGGCCGTCGCCGGCATTGATAACACCGGCGCTAAGATTGTCCGCCAAAAACGCGGCGGCGCCTGAACTGGCGTGCCTGATCACAATGAGATCAAACTTCATAGCATCCAAGGTTTTTGCTGTATCCAGCAAGGATTCCCCTTTGCTGACGCTGCTGGTGTTCACGGCAAAAGCCCCCACATCAGCCCCTAAGGTTTTGGCGGCTGTCTCAAAAGAAACACGCGTACGCGTGCTTGCTTCATAAAAAAGCATACCCACAGATTTTCCCCGCAGCGTTGGCAGCTTCTTGATGGGCCGTTCCAAAATCTCCTTCATCGAAACCGCGGCTTGAAAAATTTGAGCGATATCGTGAGCTGATAATTGTTCGATCCCTAAGAGGTCTTTATGCTGCCAAGGTTTGGGTTTCAGATCCATTATCATTTCTCCCGCTGACCATAATCAAGTATCTATTGGCTGGTTGCGTGCCTGACGCTGTTGTCCCATTGATAAAACCACTTCATCTTTATTGTCAATCTCCCGCAAACAGACGGAAACCGTTTCTCGGCATGATGTGGGCAGATCTTTGCCAACGAAATCCGCCTGAATAGGCAGCTCCCGGAGACCCCTGTCCACAAGCGCGGCCAACTGAATCTTCTTCGGACGGCCTATATCCATCAGCGCGTCCAGAGCCGCGCGAATGGTGCGGCCGGTGTAAAGAACATCGTCCACAAGCACAACGACTTTGCCGTCTATAGGAAAACGAACAGCGGTTTCATGGACCACAGGCAGCGTATTGCCGGAAATGGTTGACAAATCATCGCGATAGTATGTGATATCAAGGACGCCCATAGGGACGTGGATGCCTTCGATTTCCGCGACTTTGGCCCGAATCCGCCCCGCCAGAGGAACCCCGCGCCGTTGGATTCCTACCAAAACCAAGTCTTCCACGCCGGCGTTTCGTTCCAATATTTCATGGGCTATGCGAGCGATGGCCCTCTGTATGTCTTCTTCGCTGAGAATTTGTTTCTTGGTGGTACCGGCGTCCATGGTGACCCTCACTTTGCGGCTTTCTTCAGTTTTTCTTTATCAGTCTACCTTTTTCAATCAAAACTGTCAATTCGGGGAAGCCGCTGCTAGGAGAAGGGGCTAGGAGAAGGGGCTAGGGACCAGGGGTTAGGGGCTAGGAGAAGGGGCTAGGGACCAGGGGTTAGGGGTTAGGGATTAGGAGAAGGGGTTAGGGATTAGGGATTAGGGGTTAGGGATGGTAACTATCAGCGGTGCTGATAGTAGGGAGTTTGAAGGTTAGGTATAGAAGCAGAAGTCGCGGTTGTGGTGAAGGAGGAGTCTTCTCTCTCTCTCTATCATATCAGTTATACCCTAGAAGGCACTAATAAGCCCGAAGAACCCTGATAAAAGCATACTCTCTCTGTAACAATTCCCAACTATCAGCACCGCTGATAGTTACCATCCCTAACCCCTAACCCCTAACCCCTAATCCCTTCCCCTAACCCCTTCTCCTAATTCGGTCAGGATTTCCTGATAGAGCGGTGGCGGCTCCACTGCAAAACACATATTTTCTCCTGTTTCTGGGTGAACGAAGCCCAGCCTTTCTGCGTGTAAAAGTTGTCCCTTGAGGTGGCGGTAAGAGGGTTCCGGGCCATAGAAAGGATCACCGGCCACCGGATGTCCCAGCCAGGCCAGATGAACCCGGATCTGATGGATGCGGCCCGTTTCCAAGGTCGCTCTGATTTCCGTGAAATCCGCGAAGTGTTGAATGACATCGACATGGGTGACGGCGTGACGGGCGTTTTTGTGTTGGACGGTCATCTTGCGGCGGTCGCGGGGGTCACGTCCAATGGGCGCGTCAATGGTTGCGCTTGAATCCGCGAATTGGCCATGAACAATGGCCCGATAAGATCTTTCCACGGCGTGCTGCTCAAGCTGCCGGGCCAAATGTTGATGGGCAGCGTCGGTTTTGGCCACAAGCAAAATTCCTGATGTATCTTTATCAATACGGTGGACGATGCCAGGGCGCAATGGTCCGGCTGCGGAGGATAGATCCTGAGTATGAAACAAGAGGGCGTTGACAAGAGTCCCCTTCTCCGAACCGGTCGCCGGATGAACCACCATGCCTTGGGGTTTGTTGACAACAAGCACGTGTGGGTCTTCATAAATAATATTGAGGGGGATATTTTCCGGCAGGATGGAGAGTGGTACAATCGGGATTTCCATCCGGATATGATCTGCCGGCCGGAGCAGGTGGCCAGGCTGGGCCGGCCGGCCACAGACCGTCACCTGTCCGGCGCGAATCATGTGTTGAACCTTAGATCGACTGAGGTCGCAGAGCGATACCAGAACAATGTCAAGCCTTTTCCCTGCCAGTTCACAGGATTCTTCCTTGGATAAAGGGGGTGAGGAACAGGCCTCGCCTATGCAAAAGTCCAAAACATCACTAATCATCCAAGGGTTCCTCGGTTGGCAATTCAGGCGGTGCCATGGCCGATATTTTTTCGGCTGATTGTTCTTCAGCTGATTCGCTATCTTGTTGGGACGGGAGAGGTTCTTTGACATTAAAAATCATTATAGCCAGTAACAGGCTGCCAACCACCAAGGTGCTGTCAGCAATATTAAAGATAAACGGCCACAAACGAAAATCGATAAAATCCACAACATAGCCCCAGTACACCCTGTCGATGAAATTGCCCAGCGCGCCGCCGATAATCATGCCCAAACAAATTAACATGTTTTTGTTCAAGCGCGCGATTTTTTTACGCAGGATAATAGCGACAGCAAAACCAATGAGCGTCAACACAACCAAATAAATTGTTTGTCCGGGAAAGAGGCCGAAAGCGGCCCCAGTGTTCTGCACATACGTCAAATGGAAAAAATGCTGCAACAACGGCAGGCTTTCGTTAATATTCAAATGGGCCACAATCAAAAGTTTAGAAATACGATCGAGCACAAGAACTACAGCCGCGATAATCCAAATGCGCAAAACAACGTCCCCCTTAAAGCCGATCAGTTGAACCGATCAATTCAGAATAACCTCAGCCACATCGCCGTTTTTCAGAGCAAATGCGTTGCTTTCGTCCGTATCAATATGAAATTCCAGATTAAACGAAGGATCAACACGCACCAAGACATCAGTAAAAACCCCGCCCCGTTCCGTATCAACGCGCACAGTGACGCGATCGCGATCCTTAACCCCTTTGCGAAGGGCATCTTCTGTGCGCACATGTATATGTCTGTGCACAACAATAACGCCTTCAGTCAGAACGACCCTTCCGGCGGGGCCAATAAGCTCGCCGCCCGCCGAACCGTCCAAATCACCAGAGTCACGTACCGGCGGCGCTATCCCCAATTTATAGGCGTCGGTTAAGGTAACCTCTACCTGAGTTTGTGGGCGTGCCGGTCCAAGCACACGTACCGTCATGGATCCCTTCGGGCCTGCCAGAGTCACAGTTTCCTCGCTGACAAACTGACCTTCCTGGCTCAAAGGTTTTTTATATGTCAGCGCGGCGGCAGAACCAAACAAGGTTCTCAGATCTGTCTCAGAAAGATGCAAATGGCGATTGGAAACACCTACGGGAACGGCAAAGTTACTCAAGATAAGCCTCCTGTTTGGCGCCGCAGGGCGGCGCGATTTAAGTTGGGACAAAGCAAGGAGAAGGAGTTAGGAGAAGGGATTAGGGGCTAGGGGCTAGGGGTTAGGAGAAGGGGTCAGGGGTTAGGGATGGTAACTATCAGCGGTGCTGATAGTAGGGAGTTTGGAGGTTAGGATAAAAGCAGAAGCGGCGGTTGTGATGAAGGAGGAGTCTTCTCTCTCTATATCATATCAGTTACACCCAAGATGGCACTAATAAGCCCGAAGAACACTGATCAAAGCATACACTCTCTGTAACAATTCCCAACTATCAGCATAGCTGATAGTTACCATCCCTAACCCCTAACCCCTGGTCCCTAACCCCTTCCCCTAGCCCCTTCTCTCAGCCCCTAATGACAGCCTGGCACCTGGGACATACCTTAGTGTCCTCGTTGATCTCATCGCTATACATCCAGCAGCGTTCACATTTTTCGCCTTGAGCCGCGCCGATGTCGATGAACATGTTGGGGAAACCTTGCGATGGGACAGCTTGAGCGGGCGCCGGGTCGCCGGCCGGATGAACCGTTAACCGGGAGACGATAACGATATCGTGGAAACGAGGGATATCTTGCAGGAATTCTTCTTGGGCGACGTCAGATGGGTAGAGTTCGACGTGGGCCGTTAGGGAATGGCTGATGAGTTTGTTTTGACGAGCGTTTTCCAGGACTTTGGTGATTTCTGCCCGCAATAACAGGATGGTTTCCCAGGTCACCATCAGATCATCGTCCCACCACTGGGGTTTTGCTTCCGGCATCAGCGCGGTTTGCAGGATGCCGGCGGATGGGTCGCTGCGTACCGAGGGCAGGTAATCCCAGACTTCGTCCATTGTGAAGACGAGGATGGGCGCCAGCAGTCGCACGAGGGCTTCCAGGATTTCGTTCATAACCGTTTGGGCGCTGCGGCGCGGCAGAGAGTCCCGGCCCTCCACGTAGAGGCGGTCTTTGCTGATGTCCATGTAGATGGAACTGAGTTCTATAGTGCAGAAATTATGGATGCTGTGATAGAGGGTGTGGAACTCATAATCGTCGTAGGCCTGCCGGCAGCGGTCTATGAGAGCGGACAGCTTAGCCAGAATCCATTGATCGATTTCTGTCAGGTCGCCGTAGGCGACCTGGTGTTCTCTTGGGTCAAAATCATGTAGATTGCCCAGCAGGAAGCGCAAAGTGTTGCGGATTTTGCGGTAGGCTTCTGTCATCTGTTTCATGATGTTTTTGGAAACGGCTACGTCGTTTTGGTAGTCGGAGGAGGCTACCCAGAGGCGAATGATGTCAGCGCCCATGGCGTTGATGATTTCCAAGGGATCGACACCGTTGCCCAAGGATTTAGCCATTTTGCGGCCTTGTTCGTCGACGAGAAAGCCGTGGGTCAGAACCGCTTTGTAAGGGGCTTGCCCCGCTGTGGCCACCGCTGTCAACAGGGATGAGTTAAACCAGCCGCGGTGCTGATCCGAGCCTTCCAGATACATATCCGCCGGCCAACTGAGCTCCGGCCTGTGTCTCAGCACGGCAGCGTGGCTGCTGCCGGAATCGAACCAGACGTCCATGATATCTGTTTCTTTTTGGAAGCTGCCGCTGCCGCAGGAGCAGACGAATCCCGGCGGCAAAAGGTCTTCAGACGACTTGCTGAACCATGCTGACGAGCCTTCGGCCCGGAAAACTTCTTGGATATGGGCTATGGTTTCCGGTGTGATGATTTCGCGATGACAGTCGTTGCAGTAGAAGATCGGAATGGGTACGCCCCAGGTTCTTTGCCGGGAAATACACCAGTCGCCGCGGTCGGCGATCATGTTGTAGATGCGGTCGCGTCCCCAGGTCGGGATGAAGCGCAGCCGGTCAATTTCAGCCAGTGCTTGCCGGCGGAAGCCATCTACGGAAGCGAACCATTGTTCTGTGGCCCGGAAAATGATTGGGTTTTTGCAGCGCCAGCAATGAGGGTAACTATGAGTTACTTTCTCAGATTTTACGAGCAGATCGGCCTGAGCTAAATCGTCGACAATCGCGGCGTTGGCATCATTGACTTTGAGCCCGGCGTATTGTTCTGCCTCCGGGGTAAACCGGCCCCGGGAGTCAACGGGACAGAGTACGGATAGATTGTTGGCGCGGCCAACAATGAAGTCGTCAACGCCATGCCCCGGGGCTGTGTGTACGCAGCCTGTGCCTTGGTCAAGGGTGACGTGTTCGCCTAAGATAAGGACAGATTCCCGGTTGAGCAAGGGATTGCGGCAGATTACGCCTGCGAGCTCACGGCCCGGGAAGGTTTTTTCTATGGGGAGGGTTGTGTTCCATTGGGTTTCCAGCTGTTCTACGAGTTTTAAGGCAACGACATAATGGTCCGAAGTTTGTGATTCCGGGCCGGGATCCGGAGTTCGGATCAGGGCGTATTCATAATCCGGATGCAGAGAAATGGCTTGATTGGCCGGCAGTGTCCACGGCGTGGTCGTCCAGATAACCACGGAACAGGATTCCGGTAACAGTCCTTTGCCGTCTAGAACGGGAAACTTTACATAAATGGCGGTTGATTTCCGGTCGGCGTACTCAATTTCGGCTTCCGCCAAAGCGGTTTCGCAGGAGGAACACCAATAGACGGGCTTCAGACCTTTATAGATGAAGCCTTGTTGGGCCATGGCGCCGAAGACGCCGATTTGTTCCGCCTCATAATCGGGGGTCAGAGTCAGATACGGGTGATCCCAGTCGCCGAAGACGCCGAGCATTTTGAATTGTTCTCTCTGGATTTCGACATATTTGAGAGCGTAATCGTGGCAATGCCGGCGAAATTCACTGATGCTCAAAGTGTTGCGGTTGACTCCAAGGTTTTTGATGACCTGTTGTTCGATGGGCAGGCCGTGGGTGTCCCATCCCGGGATATAAGGGGCGTCGTAGCCGGACATTGTTTTGTAACGAATGATCATGTCCTTGAGGATTTTATTTAAGGCGTGTCCCATATGCAGCGCGCCGTTGGCATAAGGAGGGCCGTCGTGCAGTACGAATTTAGGACGGCCTGACCGCGCTGTTTGGATCTTGTTGTAAGTATCGTTCTCCGCCCATTTTTTCAGGATGGCCGGTTCCCGTTCCGGTAAGTTGCCGCGCATGGGAAAATCTGTCTGCGGCAGATTGAGTGTGTCTTTGTAGTCCATTAACCTGAAACCTCCTCGAATTGTATGCGGGTTCACAAGTATGGCCATACCAGAACCCTATCACGGTATGAGTTGCCATCTTTTTATATTATAGCGGAATCGTCCATAATGTAAACTGTCCCCTCAAAGCGCCTGGCAGTGTTCGCAATAATAAATACTTCCGCCCATATAGGTTTCTTTCTTAACGGAGGCGCCGCAGTCAGGGCAAAAGTACTGGGCGTTGTTTTTGCTGAGTTTGGTCTTATATCCCCCGAAATTTCCGAACAAATCCCGTTCGGTGTCGCGTCCGCCGCCGTCGGTCATTTCCGCCAGAGTTGATTTGATGTTGTCAAACAGAGTCTGGCGACCTTCTTCAGATAGCGTGTTGATCTTTCTTCTCGGATGAATGTTCGCGTTCAATAAAATGTCCTGTAAAACCCCGTTCCCCAATCCCGGAATGCGCTGTTCTGTTGCCAAAAAGGCTTTGGCGCTCATTTTCAAGCTTTTTTCGTCAAATAGGGTCAGGAAATGCTTGTAATCGTATGCCTCAGACAAAATTGGAACGGCTTCCTTTGCCGCTTTGTAATAAGGATTATCATCCATCCCGTGGGCTGGAAAAGCCCATAAGCCGCCATACATAGCGACTGTGCCAACGAGGGCGGCACCGCTTTCAAAAACCACCAATAATTGACGTTTGGCAGGTATTTTTTCGCCTGCTTGATAATACCGCAGACTAGCCCCGTCCCCAAAATGCAGCGCCGCGCCTTCCGCTTCGATTTCTACCCTGCCGCCGTAAGGTTTCGTGATTTCAATCGTCCGCCCGCGCAAAAGTACGTCATACTCCGCGGGGTTCCCGTAAAACCATGAGAATTTGTGCGGGGAGGCTGCCGCGACGGTCTCTTTGATTTGTTGGCCTTTAAGTGTTTGATTCAGCTGTGATGAAAGCACAAGGGCTTCTGGGATTTCAAGCATAATAGTGTCTTCCCCTCTTGGCGAATTTCTGCTCTATATGTTTTTGCTATCTTAGCATAGGACGGTCTAGACAGCAAGGAGCCAGAAGTCATGGTGAGTTGGAGGCAGATACCGCGCTGGCCAGTAACAGTGCCACGTCAGGGGTTGGGGAGCGGCAGACTCCAAAAGCCCGCGTATTTTTTTCGCCTTTCGGGGGCTGCGTCGGGCGGTGAG
>WRHI01000031.1 GCA_009783315.1 Peptococcaceae bacterium | reverse complement strand
CCTCACCGCCCGACGCAGCCCCCGAAAGGCGAAAAAAATACGCGGGCTTTTGGAGTCTGCCGCTCCCCAACCCCTGACGTGGCACTGTTACTGGCCAGCGCGGCATCTGCCTCCAACTCACCATTGAGTTGCGGGAAAACACCGCGGCAGAAAGCTCTGCTTATCCTTATCGTCAGTTCATGCACTTTTTAAATATGCACCCACAACAGAGGGGTTGACATGTGCCTCAAACGCATATACACTATCATTAAAGTACACATACGTATAACAAATATACGAACGTATAAATAATCGGGACTTGAGGTGAACGTATGCCGCATGATTCAGCAAATAATAAGAAAAAACCAATGTTGGGTGAGGCCGAGTGGGAGATTATGAGCATCATCTGGAAGGAAGGGCGCCCTCTGACCTCTAATTTCATCTTGGACAACCTGGCCAGCCGCGCCTGGGCGCTGTCCACTTTGATGACCGTACTGGCGAGGTTGTGCAAGAAAGGGTTTCTCCGCTGTGACCGCACAACGCGTGCCAACCAATATTCCGCTCTGATCTCGGGGGAGGAATACCGGGAGTGGGAAGGAAGGGAATTCTTGAAGAGATCCTATGACAGCTCTATCGCCAATATGGTTTCGGGGTTGACGAAGAGCGGCGTTATCAGCGATGAAGATATTGAGGAATTGCGTAACATTCTACGGGATGATTCTTTTGAATGATCAGGCTTCATGGAGAGAAAGATTGCCCAAAATATTGTGCAAAGAAGGATTAATATGCCTGAGCTGGTGAAGATGTTTTTTCTAAACGCATTGGCAGTTTCGCTGATTGTCGGCGTGTTCGTCGTTGTGGCTGAAGGGGCGGCCCCCTGGTTGAACAAACGGTATTCCGCTCGCTGGCGTTGCTGGGTTTGGCTGATTCTTGCCTTCTGGTTGGTGGTGCCGATGATGCTGCCTGTGAGCTGGGCGCCGTTAACGTTCACGGTACCCGATACCGTCGTGGTTCGTCTTGTCGGCAACAGTGAAGATGATTTTCGATATGCCGGTGGCGGCGACAGCGCAATCGCTGACAACAATCAATTGGCGGGGAGCGCCGGAGCTGCCGGCAACGATCCCGTCGGCAGCGATCCCGTCGGCAGCGATCCCATCGGCAGCGATCCCATCGGTACCGGATCAGCTGCCGGCAACGTCCATGATCCGGCGGCTTCCCGGGGCCTCAATGAGGCGGCAGGAGTTCAGACGTCTTCAGCTGCGGCGAGTCCGGCGGCGTTAACCGGGGATCCCTTTAGCACGGCGCTTCATGTTACTGTACTGGATATTTTAATAACGTTATGGCTTTTGGGTTTTGCGTCTTTTCTGGTTGTCCGTTGGGTTGTCTCGTTGCGGTTCCGCCTTTTGTTGCGCCGTGTGTGGCGGCCTTGCGACAATGTGGAGGTGGCTCGTTTTGTCCGCCGGGCGATGGCGGACATGGATTTCCACGCGGACATCAATATTAAGATTTGCCGGGGTATACAGAGTCCTTTTGTGATGGGGCTGTTCCATCCGATTCTGGTGCTGCCTGAGCGGCAGTATGATCTCCGCCTGCTGGCCCACGTTATTTGTCACGAATTGACTCATTGCAAGCGCCGGGATCTGTGGTACAAGCTTGTGATGGACGTGGCCAACGCGCTACATTGGTTCAATCCATTGGTGTGGCTGATGAATCGTGCCGGCAGCCGTGATTTGGAACTGGTTTGCGACGAGTTGGTCGTCCGCGGTCAGGACGGTTCCCGGCGCAGGGAATACGGCGAGTCGATTCTGCTGATCGTGAAACCGATGAAGAACAGACGTTTGCCTGCCCTAACCACGGCTTTTATGGGTGGACTTGAAGATTTGAAGAGACGTCTTGAGAATATTATGAGAACGGGGACGAACACCAAAGGGCGCGGTGGGTTTTTTCCTGTGTTGACGGTTTTGCTGGCGGTGTTGGTCAGCGGCGCGTTTCAGGTCAACGTTGCGGCGAGCGGTGCTACAGAGCGAGAGAGTTTTGCCGTCACGTACAACTATGAGGCAAACGGCGGCGATTCCGCCACCGCTACCGCGATGACGGTGGGTGCCGGTGAGCCGGTGGATCTGACTCCCACAGCCGAAAAAGCGGGTTGGGAGTTCCTGGGCTGGAACACAGACGCAGTTGCCGTTGCCGGTTTGACCACATGCATTATGCCGGCTTCTAATATGACTTTGTACGCCGTCTTCCGGCTTTCCAGCGGTGATGATGTAAAGATCGAATCCTTGGATACAGCCCATGAGGACGCCCTTGGCGAACTGTATCAGCCGTTAAATCAACAGAGCATTAAGATTCTGTCTATCGGCAGCAGTTGGGGCGACGGCATGGACTACAGACTTAATGCCGGCGGCGGTCATTTATTTCAGCTTCTCAGAGAGGCGGGGTATAGGGAGATAACTCTGGGAGTATTGGATGCGGCGGCTCTCACTCTGCAAGCTCACTGGAACAATGTTTCAGCGAACAACCTAGGTTATGCGTGGCATAAGTTTGATTCCAAGAATTCTTCCGATTGGGGTACAACCCTGTACAAGTATAACGTCACAATGCAATATGGCATCGAAAATGAAGATTGGGATATTATCATACTCCTGCAGCCCAACATCTACCCTCATGACGCCAAAGCTTATGATCCTTATCTGAACGATCTTATTCAATATATCAAAGATCATCAAACCAATCCCAAGGCTCGCCTTGGCTGGCAAATGACGTGGGCGAACGGATTGAAGGAGGATGTGCCTGGCGGAGGGGGCTATCTAGTGGCCAATGAAGCCGCGCAGCTGGTCATGTTCGACAACATCAAATCGGCGGTGCGGGATTGGGTTGCTGACAACCCCGGTATTGATTTTATCATCCCGTCCGGAAGCGTTGTTCAGGAAATGCGCGGGTTAGTACCAGGTTCCAGATTGATTTTAAACAATTATTCTCAGCTTTCCTACGACTTGGGGCGTTATGCCGTGAGTATGACATGGATAAGGGCTATTACCGACATGTCTGTTAACAATCGATCATACAGACCCGAAGGCGTCAGTGAAGCGGAACAGAACGCTGTAAAGAAAGCGGTCAATAAAGCATTCGTGAGTATGCGGTAAACAGCTCTCTGCAGGATTAGCGGTGGTCGGCTACCGTTCAGACTGTTCAGACAGCTCAGACCGCTCAGACCGCTCAGACTATTCAGACTGTTCAGACCTTGTCCCCACCGGCCAGGGTCTGAACTGTGAACTGTGGCTTGAATTGGAGAAGAAAAACGTCATAGTGATAGACGAAACCCCGATTATGGGTTAAACTTATCTGGAGATCAAGAAACGAGATGGAAGGATGAAGCTCGAATCATATGAAAGTGGCGATAATGTCCGACACCCATTTGCGGGACGGTCAAAGGCTGCCTCCGCCTGTGTGGGATGTCGTTGACACAGCGGACTTGGTTCTGCATGCCGGGGATCTGACCTCGGATCTGCCTTTTGCCGGTCTGAAGGAACGTTTTGTCGCGGTTCGCGGCAATTGCGACTATGGTCTGGCCCTGCCGGAAATGCTGATTTACCCCTGTGAGAACCTGCGGATCGGACTGGTGCACGGTCATCAGTTTTTGACCCTTAATCGTTTGTGTGCCGCTTTCTCTGAAGACGTCCCTCTTTTGGTTTTTGGGCATACCCATCAGCCGCTGCAGACGCGGGTTTCGGATCGCCTGGTGTTCAATCCCGGCTCGCCGACCCAGCGCCGGGGGCAGCCGCGCTGTTCTATGGGATTATTGCAGGTGCACGGGTCTGAATATGAGTTGGAACATATTTTCTTTTGATGTGTTTGTATTGCCGCCATGTTTCCATTCGTGATGGACAGTAGAGGTGGGGTTATGAAATATCGTCACAACAAAATAAAAAGAGAACACAGCATCATTGAGGGGTCGGTGGGTTGGTTGGAGAGCTTGGCTGCTTGTCCTGAGATTTCTGATATTATTCCCGGCGTGATCAGCCGGCGCCGGCCGTCGGGGCAGGGGATTACCTTTCAGTATGAAACCAAGACCGGTTGCAAGCTTTTGGTCAAAAGCGGCGGAAGCATTCAGGAGGTTTTTGTTGTAACCCAGGAGCCTCAGGCGGTGCGGGATTGGATTCAGGCGCGGGCCGCGCGTCCGCGTGAGTAAAGGGCCATAAAGATCTTTAGGGAACACTAATGATTGTTCGGGGTTGGGCTATGTCTGTAGAATGACAGTAGTATTGCGATATTATTGCGATGTCAGAATAACAATATAATAATCAAGTCTGATTTTTTGAAGGTTGCCGTTGACGGCGGCTTCCTTTTTTTCGGGGAGTGTGTGCCAGGCAAGGGGAGTCATCTGGATGAAGTGTTCAATGTTGTGGGCGGCAGAGACATCGTAAGTTAGCCTATAGGCGTCCAAAAAGGTGAAGTGAGGTTGGGCGTGAGCTATGGTCGGGGGTGGCTCGGCGGGGCGGAAATGCGGTTGATAAAATGTCTCGCTTGATTCCGGGAAGTCAATGTATTCCTGGCTGCTTGCGGAGTCCTTTGCAGGTGTTTGCAAAGACAGCCGGATTTCTTTAAAGTGATCGGATCCTGGCATAACTTTAACCAAGATCCCGCCCGGAGTGAGAAGACGTCTGAATGCCGCGTAATTGGCGGGGGCGAGTATGTTAATAATGATATCTTGGGTGCTGTCGGCGACCGGAGGATTGGCGAGATCGGCAACACACCAGGTGAGGTGGGGGTAGGCTTGGGAAGCGATCTTAACAGCGTCTTTGCAGATGTCAATGCCCAGACCGATGGGCGCCAAGTTATGTTCGCGGGTGAGGGCGGCAAGAAGAGAACCGTCGCCGCAGCCGGCGTCAAGAATAGTGGGGGACTTGGCATTTCCATCCCGACGCGGAATGAGGCTGTCGAGGCTGGACAGCAGAGGGTCGAACACGCCATTACGGAAGAGATGTTGGCGGGCTTGGTAGAGGGTTTTGGTATACTGGGTTTTAGTGGGTGCTAATTGCAGGTTCAGATAACCTTGGCGGGCGCGGTCAAAGCTGTGACCGCGCGGGCAAAAGGCGTTTTTGGCGGTAGGCGTCAAGTGTCCGCTGCAAACGGGGCAAAGGAGGTGGGGGTAATGCAACATAATATGTCCTTAATTATTAACCTCTGGCAGTATGTCCGAATACAATAGAATGTGAGACACGTCCATTGGTCCACAGGTTAAAGGATACCAGCCTTGTCCATTGTCTCCGTTCATTGTAGCGTATTTATGGAGAATAATAAAGGCTGAGCGGATGGGTTTGCATTTTTTGGGGAATTTTGATTGTAGAGGCGGACTTCATGTTCCTTGGCATCGGGAGTTGGTGGAGAACTTAGTTGTAGAATATTTTTGGATTGGAGGACGGGTTCTGTCAACTGAATAATTATTTTGGTGAAAAAGGGGCTTGACAAATTCCTAGTAAATCGATAGGATATAGAAACGAGGAGTTGATGGAAGTTGAAGTTTACGACTCGGGGAAGGTATAGCGTGCAAATCATGGTGGATCTTTCCCGGCGTATATCTGAAGGGCCGGTTTCTTTGAAGAGCATCGCTGACCGGCATAATCTTTCGGAGAGTTATCTGGAACAGCTGATTTGCGAGCTGCGCAAAGCGGATTTAGTCAGAAGTGTGCGGGGGGCTCAGGGGGGTTATGTTCTGAAGAGAGATCCGGGACAAATCACGGTGGGAGAGATTATCCGCTCGGTTGCCGGGTCGATCGCGCCTGTGGATTGCGAATATCAGACAGAGACTCTGTCTTGCAGCTGTGACCCTGATGAACAGTGTTTGACGAGGGATCTTTGGGTCAGGTTGCGTGATTCCGTGAATGAATTGGTTGATTCGATTTTTCTGTCGGATCTGGTTAAGAAGCCCGGGGATCGGACGGATGTTGATTAATGGAGCCGGTGTGGCAGCTGGATATTGATAGAAGCACCAAAAAGGAGTATGTTGATGTATAATTTAAACGATAATCTGCAAGAAAATAGCAAGCGTGCGGAGAACAACCCGCAGGAAAAATATAGTGGTATGGGACAGGCGGGTCAGGGCGGCCAAACCGGCCAAAGGGACCAAGGTGGGCGCAGGGTCTATATGGATAACAGCGCGACGACGCCGCAGGATTACCGGGTGACAGAAGCGATGACGGCTTTTATGACAGAGACTTATGGGAATCCGTCTAGTATTCATCAGTTTGGCCGCGTGGCACGGACTGCCGTGGAGAAGGCCAGGGGACAAGCGGCTGAGTTGATTGGGGCGACGCCGGCGGAGATTGTTTTTCTTAGCGGCGGGACAGAGGCCAATAATTTGGCTATTCAGGGTGTGGCGAATGCCCGGGCGAATAAGGGTCGTCATTTGATTACGACGGCTGTTGAGCATCATGCTGTGTTGGATGTTATGACGCAATTGAGCAAGAAGGGTTTCGAACTGACGGTTCTGCCTGTGGATTCCGAGGGATTGGTTAACTTGGCGGATGTTCAGGCGGCTTTTCGTCCGGATACCATTCTGATCAGCGTTATGCATGCCAACAATGAGATCGGCAGTATTCAGCCGATTGCCGAAATCGGGACCTTGGCCAGGGAGCGGGGTGTGCTCTTCCATGTGGATGCGGTGCAGAGTCTTAGCAAACTGCCGATTTCGGTGATTGATATGAATATTGATTTGTTGAGCGTTTCCGGTCACAAGATCTATGGGCCTAAGGGTGTGGGTGCCTTGTATATTCGCAAGGGCGTCAAGATTTTGCCAATGGCTTACGGCGGCGGTCAGGAGCGAAATATCAGGCCCGGCACGGAAAATGTGGCGGGAATTGTCGGGTTCGGTGAGGCGTGCCGTTTGGCGGCGGAAGGTTTGGGAGGGGTTTTTGCCATTGAACGTTTGCGCGACAAGCTCCTGAACGGTATTGTTGAAAGCATACCCGATGTGATTGTTAACGGACCTCTCGGGGATCTGCGCTTGTGCAACAATGTTAATGTGTGTATTAAGTTTATTGAGGGCGAGTCTTTGCTGTTGAGTTTGGATATGCAAGGGATTGCCGCTTCCAGCGGGTCGGCGTGTACGTCGGGTTCTCTTGACCCGTCTCATGTGTTGATGGCGATTGGGTTGCCTCATGAGATCGCCCACGGTTCTCTGCGGTTGACATTAGGGAAACAGACGACAGAAGAAGATGTCGATTATGTTTTGGAGAAGCTGCCTCCGATAGTCGAGCGCCTCAGGGCTATGTCGCCCTTGTGCGATTGCGAGGCTTCGCAGCTTTGACGCCGGTTGTGGCGTCAGCATGATGTTCTTTTGAGGAGGATAGCGCAATGTATTCGGAAAAAGTCATTGACCATTTCAACAATCCGCGCAATGTGGGAGATCTTGCTGACGCGAATGGAGTGGGACAGGTTGGTAACGCCAAGTGTGGGGATATTATGAAGATCTCTTTGCGGGTGGAAGGTGATGTCATTCAAGACATCAAATTCAAGACATTCGGTTGCGGCGCCGCTGTAGCGACGAGCAGTATGGTGACTGAGATGGTTAAAGGTAAGACGGTTCAGGAGGCCTTGGCTGTGACCAATAAGGCCGTGGCGGAGGCTCTGGGAGGGCTGCCCGGCGAGAAGCTGCATTGTTCGAATTTGGCTGCTGATGCTGTCCATGCCGCGCTCAATGACTACGCCGAGAAGAAGGGGAATTAGCGGTTGGACAGCAATGCCGGCAAGACCAACGCTGAAGGCTAGAAAACAATGAAACGGATCGGGGTGGCTTTGAGCGGCGGCGTTGACAGCGCTGTCGTGGCGGCTTTGCTGCTGGAAAAAAAATATGAGGTTTTCGGGGCGACCATGGTGACCCGGGATCCGGAGGGTTCTGACGGCGGTGCGGCGGCCCGGGTGGCGGCTTGTTTGGGAATTGAGCACCATGTTGTCGATTTGCGGGAGATTTTTACGAAGACGGTTATTGACAGTTTCGTGCAAGCTTACCGGTGCGGCGAAACGCCGAATCCCTGCATAAGATGTAACGCTCATATTAAGTTTGGCGTGTTCCTGGAGGCTGTCAGGGAGCTTGGCGCGGATGCTATGGCAACGGGGCATTATGCCCAGGTCGCCCGTTGCGGGGTGTCAGGACGGTTCTCACTGGAGCGCGGCGCTGACCGTCTTAAAGATCAGAGCTATATGTTGTATGCTTTGACGCAGGATCAGCTGGGGCGGATTATCTTTCCTCTGGGCGCCATGTCAAAGGAGGAGGTTCGCGCCGAGGCGCGACGCCTGGGGGTTTGGGATGCTGTCGAGCGTAAGGAGAGCCAGGATATTTGTTTTGTTGGTAATGGTCGGGGAGGTTCTGGGTACGCTGATTTCATCGTGTCCCGCGGAGGAGCTTTGCAGCCGGGGGTTTTTGTGGATAAACAGGGCCGCGTGTTGGGTTCGCATCCGGGAATCGAGCGTTTTACCGTGGGGCAGCGCAAAGGGTTGGGAATTGCCCTGGGAGAGAGGGTTTTTGTGGTTGGAATCGATCCGGTTCAGCGGGAAATAATATTGGGCAAAGAAAATGATGTTTTTATGCAGGAATTGTGGGCTGATAGGTTGAATTGGATCTTTTGGGAGAATTGTAATGAATTCCTGCCGGGGATCCATGTCCAGGCAAAAATTCGTTATCATGCCCCGGCGGTGGATGCCCAGCTCTATTGTGAAGCGGGCATGATCCGAGTTGCTTTCGCTGAGGCGCAGAGGGCGGTTGCCCCCGGTCAGGCCGTGGTGTTTTATCAGGGGGATGTTCTTCTGGGCGGAGGCAGGATTGTTTCGGATATTCGTGGGATTCGCCAGGATTTGGTTGAGGGTTCTTGATTCGCTGGTTCATGAGTTACGTGATGTTTGAAAAGGCCGGTTTGCGCGAATACTAGTTCGTGGTACGAGGTTCGAATATCGAACACCGGATTCCGAACGCCGAAAGCATGAAGCGGGGTTTGATGACGTGCGGCGCATGAGCGAGTTGATCGGTTTGCCTGTTCTGGACAGTTCTCAGGGACGGGTGCTGGGTGATGTCTGCGATGTTGTGTTCGATGAGCAAGCAGGTATCCTGTTGGGAGTAACGACGGATCCGATCATGCACAGAGGTTTGTGGTTGGCTCGCGAGGATATCGAGAGCGTCAGCCCGTTGGGTGTTGTGGGTGCGGCGTCGTTGTGTCAAACCCGTGGATGTCGCTGGTCTGACCGAGTGGGTAAGCGTGTTGAGGCCCGGCATGGTTTGGAGCAGCAGGATGGACTGCGTGGCACGGTGGCCGATGTGTATGTGGATGATGGATTTCTTGAGGTTGTGGGCTATGAAATCGCGGATGGTCTGTTCGCGGATTGGCCCGGCAAAGGCGTTGTTATGTTGGATAAGGGGTCTCATGAGGATTCTTATTATCAAGGAAAGGAGGTAACGTTGTGATCTGTCCGGTTTGTGGAGGACGTGGCATCGGCAAAGTCGGGGTCGATCAATATTATTGCTGGGATTGCTGTATTGAGTTCAACAGTCATACGGATAAAGTTCTTATCTACGATTTGGATGAAGATGGATCTCTTGTGGCGTGGGAGGATTTTCATGTTGAGCAGGATGAAATTATCTCTTGTACCGCGAGCCAAGCTTGAGCCAACGGCGGTTTTATTGTGCTCTCTCAAGACATATGGGGTATAGGCGGCATGTGAAGTGTAATGTGTCTCTCTGGTTTGTGTATGGTTTTTTGAGGAATCAGAAATCAAAGCCGCCCTTAGGATGTCCCCGAATCGGGTTTTTGGGAAAGGTGAGCAGATGGCAGGCTGTTCCCTTCTTGTCCTAAACAGTTTATCCTTAACACCTTAAAATTTCTCTTGTGCATGCTTGATTCGTTTACATAGTGTTGTGACCCCTAACCCCTAGCCCCTTCTGCTCCTGCGTAGCTTTGCTTGATGTTCGGTTGATGTTATTATGGTTTATTGAACGTAGAAAAGACAAGACTTTGTTGGCAAAGCGGGGTATTAGCCGTGTTCAAAATTCTGGTGGTCGAAGACGATGTTAACACACGAAAGCTCCTTTGTGCTGTTCTGAAGCAAAACGGCTTTGAAGCTCTGTCGGCGGAGGATGGGGAGGCCGCTCTTGAGGTGATGGATAGGCAGCACGTGGATTTGGTTGTGCTGGATTTAATGATGCCCAATATGGATGGATATGAATTGACACGGCATTTGAGAATGGCGTGGGAATCGCTGCCGATTCTGATGGTGACGGCGAAGCAGGAACCTCAGGATAAACGGCGGGGGTTTTTGGCGGGAACGGACGACTATATGACAAAACCTGTGGATGAGGAGGAGATGGTTCTGCGTATCAAGGCGCTTTTGCGCCGGGCGCAGATTGCTCATGACCGGAGATTGGATGTGGGGGGCGTCGTGCTGGATTATGACGCGTTGGCCGTTTCCCGTGAGGGGGACATGGTTGATTTGCCGCAGAAGGAGTTTCAGCTTTTGTTCAAATTGCTTTCGTATCCGGGTATTATTTTTACCCGGTTGCAGCTTATGGATGAAATCTGGGGAATGGATTCTGAGACGGATGATCACACTTTGAATGTGCATGTCAATCGTTTGCGTGACCGGTTCCGGGATTGGCCGGAATTTGAGATTGTAACGGTGCGCGGGTTGGGGTATAAGGCGGTGAAAAACAGTGAGTCATGATCTGAGAAAGGGTTGGCTGAAAAAAAGATGGGGGCTTACTATTTCACTGGTTTTGTTTGTTTTTGCCGTGATGATGGCGGCTATGATGTTGGCGGGTTTTATTGTGATCGCGCTGCATTTGGCGGGGGTGCTGCCTTTCTGGGAGGGCGGGGAGGCGGACTATGAGCACGATGTGGGCGGCGGCCCATTGGGAGTTGTTTTTGTTATGATGGCGTTCAGCGTTTTGCTGGGGACGACAATGGCGGCTTTTTTCAGCAAAAAGGCTCTCAAGCCCATCCGTAAAGTTGTGGACGCGACCCACCGAGTGGCAGGCGGGGATTTCGATGTCCGGGTGGATTTGCGGGGAATATATGAGTTGGAGGCCTTATCCCAGGGGTTTAACAAAATGGCTCAGGAGTTGTCGTCTATTGAAACATTGCGGGGGGATTTCATCAATAATTTCTCTCATGAGTTCAAAACACCGATCGGATCCATTCGGGGGTACGCTAAGCTGTTGCGGGACGGCAGCTTGAGCGACGCGGAAAAACAGGAGTATCTGGATATTATTATTACGGAAGCGGAGCGGTTGGGAGCGTTGTCCACAAATATCCTGAATCTTTCCAAATATGAAGCTTTGGAAATTGTCACGGATAAGATGGTGTTCAGGCTGGATGAACAGATCCGCCGGGCTCTTGTGCTGACAGAACCGAGGTGGTCGGCTAAGGGCGTCGCGGTGGATGTGGAATTGGAGGAGATTCTGTATGATGGCAATGAGGATCTGACCCAGCAAGTCTGGTTGAATTTGTTGGACAACGCCATAAAGTTTACCGAACGGGGCGGAACCATCAGCGTTCGGTTGGACAGGTGGGGCGGGGGCATCCGATTCAGGATCCGGGATGATGGGGTTGGGATGGATGAGCTGACAGCGGCCCGGGTTTTCGACAAGTTTTTTCAGGGCGATAATTCCCGTGTGACTTCAGGGAATGGGCTGGGGCTGGCGATTGTGAAGAGGATTGTTGATCTGTATGGGGGACATGTTGAGGTGCGGAGTGAGGTGGGGGCGGGGAGTGAGTTTTGGGTTATTTTATAAAGGGATTAAAATTATAAAGGCAGATCTCTCTTCTCAAAAATCCTAATCGCCACGCCCAAAAGAACGGCGGCGCTTGTCGTCAAACCTTTGATAGGACCGGCGGGGTTCACCGTACCTTCCAAGACGTCTTGAGGCTTAAGCAAGTGGAAAAGCGATAGAGTTCCGGCCCAATTCAGTTTATCCCACAGTCCGGCCACAACGTCAAGCCCGTAAAAAAGAGCTGTTAAGCCGTAAGCATACGCCAGGGATTTTTCTTTTGACCCCGATGCCGCAAACAGGAATGCATAGCTGCCGATCGCGGTAAAAAAGCTCAGCGACAGCAGACTGAGTTTAAGATAGGATACCTTATTAATGCTGATTCTAAAGAGAGATGTCCCCAGAAAAACCCCGCCCAAGGTAACGCCTATGAGGATGGCGTTGTTAACGAAAAGCAGTGCGGCTTGGGTGATGATAAGCTTGCTTCTCGAGAGGGGAGCGGATAAAGGCAAGGCCAAGGAACCGTCTTCGACCAATTGAGCGACCAGGGCGTTTGCCGTCATGATACCGTATGCCGCCATGATCAGCGTCCAAATCCGCGCCAGAAATTGGCTCGAAAAAAAAGCTTCAAAGCTGTCCGTCCGGGCATGGGGAGAGACACCGAACACGGTTTTGACAGCGGCAGGAATCGTGTCGACAATTTCGCCTACAGCCGGCGTTTTGGCTATGGCGGGATAAACCCAAGAAAGCAGGGTTTCATAAAGAACAAAGGCGCCGGAGATTTTCAGCAGATTACCTCGTTGTTCTTTGAACATGGCTCTGAAAAAAGGACGCGATATGAACATCTGTATCGTCTCCTTATCCTGATCCCGGTTAAAAACAGGGTCAAACTTATGAGGATATTCGCCACCTGCTAACGATAATATTGCAGGAAAGCGTCTTCCAGCTCAAGGGCGCGCTGGTGGAACTCACTGATTCGCGTTTGGGAGAGAACCTCCCACAGAAGACTCAGATCGCCGCTGATTGCGACCTTGAACCATAGTCCCTTTTGGCTGGCGATGGGCAGTTGGCTCTCCCGCAAAAACGAAGCCGCTTCCTGGTTTTCAGCCCGAATATCAAAAGTCTGGTATTGTATCCCCTTGAGGCGGCTGATTTCCTCAACAGCCAAAAGATTGCCGTCCCGAACAATACCTACACGTTGGCAGGTTTTTTCAATTTCCGCAAACTGATGGGAAGACATGAGTATGGTGGCGCCTTTCTTTTGTTCTTCACGAATCAGGTCAATGAAGACTTTTTGCATGAGCGGATCCAGCCCCGATGTCGGTTCATCTAAGAGAAGAACCTCCGCGCCAAGCATGAAGGCGCTAATGAGACCCAGTTTCTGCTTCATACCCTTTGACATCTTGCTTATTTTCTGGCTTGTGTCCAGATCAAAACGCTGCCGAAGGATTGCGCAGTTGTGTTTAAGCGTGGGGGCGCCGCCGTGCATGTCAATAAGGAGATCCAATAAATCCTGCCCTGAAAGTTTCCCGAAGAAATGAAGTTCACCCGGCAAATAGCCAATGATGCGTTTGAGCTTGGTTCTTTGCCCAAGGGTATCTTTCCCTTTGATCCGGGCCACGCCTTGATCCGGACGGATAAAGCCCATCAGGATCCGGAGGGTTGTGGTTTTTCCCGCTCCATTAGGCCCTAAAAAGCCAAAAACCTCTCCTTGGGGGACTTGGAAGCTCAGATTATGAATACCTTTGCCATCGGGGTAGTTCTTGGTGAGCCGATCAATGGTAATCATTTTGATATCTTTCCAAGGCCGTTATAGCTGTCAAAGCTGTGGTCAAGGGTTCTTCGTAATTCCATCCTTTGGCGTAAATACCTCGATAAGCAGGCTGGAAGGAACCGTTATCCAATTGGCGCGCCATAATGGAGGCGACTCCTCGTGTCATTATTTCCGGGGGAATGGTCTGGCCGGTGGCGCAGAGAGCTGATAGGGCCAAAGCAGTTTCCACAACGGAGTTTCCCCAGCTGCCGTCGGCGTTTTGGCTGGATATTAAAGACTGCAGAGCTGCATCTTGCGCTGTCAAGATAGATTTTGCCGGGTGTAGGGTTCCACCTCCCCGACGACGGATTCCGCCTCCCTTGGCAAGGAACTCCAAGACTTGGGCTGTCGAATAAATAGGCCCTTCATACCAAGTACCGGGAAATTCACCGGAGGGCAGTTGTTGAGCCAGGAGCCAATGCACGCCCTGGCTGACGGCAGGATTGATTTCCGCGCCGCTCATTCCCCGCAAAGCGTCTACAACGTGAAGGGTTACATCGGTGCTGGCAATGTAGACGGGAACCCCACAGGATACTTCAGGCGGAAAGCCGTGGAAATTCGGAAATGTTCCCCAGCTGCCGTCTTCGTTTTGTAAACCCAGGAGGAGTTTGGCCGCAGGATGGGCGGCCTTGCTGTTGACTCGCTGAAGCCCCATTAAGGCAACGGCGGTATCGTCTAAATCCGGCTGCGTAAACGGCGGTGTGGAGCCATAGCTCCCATCCTCGTTTTGGCCGGATTCCAGCCAAGAGGCCGCCCGTGTGATCCATACCCGTTCGGCAGGACTGAGGGGAAATTCCGTAAAACATCTGATAGCAAGGCCAACCGACCAGGTGAACAAATGGTCAAAAGCGGGCCAAGCACCGCTGGGAAACTGTCTGGAGACCAACCATCTTCCCGCTCTGTCAAGGTTTTCTCCTGGTGCCATGATTTGGAACAGGGCAATGACCGCCAGACTTGTGACGACGACGTCCTCTGACCACGAGCCGTCGTCCATCTGGCAGCCGCGAAGGTAGGCGGCGGCCTCATCGATGCCATCTTGATGAGCGTCATGAGCGGCCAGCAGCGCCGCCGCGACGACAACCGGCCGCCCGTAGGGCGGCAATTTTTTAAGAACGTGATCGGCGAGGATTTGCGGCAGAGCGATCTCCTCGGGTAGTGGTCCCACCATGCCCGGGACAACATCCTGACCGAGGGACAGAATAATATTGGATAATTCCTTGAGTTGGCCGGGGAGAAAATATTTCGCCAACCTACCGCTCCGGCCGGCCCAGAAAACTTTCTTCACGAGCCGCGTGATTTCTTCATCAGGTTCTCCCCCGGGAACCTTGCCCCATCCTTGGTTTCGGCGGTTCTGCTTTAGCCATTGAAGACCCGCTTGGTGGCTCTCTCTATACGGAGAACCGAGGAACAACAAGGCCGTGGCGGCCAGAGCCGTGGCGCCAGGGCTTGCCGATACACCGTATGTCTCGTCCAGGCGTCCCCGCAGTATTTTCTCCAAGCCCTCCAGAGCGTAAATGCGGGCTGTTCTAAGTGACTCGTCGATTTGCTCCGCTGCTGATGCCATCATACACCTCGCAAAATGAAATGAAGTCGTTAATATGATGTATGACAATTAATGGAAGAAAGTTCCTGCGAACAAGCTTCTTCTTTTGTGAAAGCATCTGCGACCGATTACTTCAAGACGCTCAATCCATTTATTTTCTATAAATGAAAGAACAAAAAAAATTACCTGATCAAGACAACAGGCAATACTTGTATTCCGAAGTGTTTTTGACTTGCCGGAGTATTGGTGTGACATTCTATATTCACTGGTTTGATATTATAAGCCGCCGGAATACGCAACAAATCCTATCTTTTTTGTTCCAGCCGCGTTATAGACGACCAAATAATAGCCGTCAACTTTAGCAAAACATTCACAAGTTTCCCATGAATCCAATGACCCGATACTATTCCTCTTGGTACTTGCATCAGCTGTTGTGACATAAACCGGTTCTATCGTTGAGCCATTGTGATAGGATAATCCTGACGTAATAATCGATCCGACTCTTCCCGAGTACGTGACAAAGCCAGTCTTTTTTGTTGCGGATGCGTTGTAGACCAGCGCGTAACAGCCATCCACTTTACCATAGCATGTGGCAGTTTCTCCGGGGTCTAAGTACCCAATAGAAGAAACTTTTGCTTTCGCGTTTGCGGTGGTCGAATATGTCGGTTCTCTCGTTGAACCATTAACATAGAGCGCAACCCTATTTTTCAGTTTGCTTCTTGTCATTGGTCCAACAATACCATCCACACTAAGGCCAATGCGACTCTGGAAGCCGCGTACCGCGGTATCTGTTAACCGCCCAAAAACGCCATCAACTGCAACAAAAAAGCCGCATAAGCTGAGGTGCCATTGCACCCAGCGCACGTTATCCCCTTGACTACCCATTTGCATATTAATGGCAGGCTCACTAAATGGACACAAAATATCGCTTCCTAATCCAGTTCTTAGCATTCCGGCTAAAGCAGGCCCAGAATAAATTCCCAAATTAAAATGCTGATCTATACCCATGGCAAGTCCTGTAGCTGCAGCATTCCACCACCATTCTTTTTGCATCATTTCCTCATCTAATGGGTTTGATATAAAACCGATTTCAGCAAGAATCCCAATACAATTCGTATCACGCAAAACCTGGAAATTACCACTTAGTACACCATCATCGTTGTCTCGCCCATATTCATAGAATTCACCTATAAGCTGCCAGTGTACTTTCTCAGCCAACGTTTTTCCTTCTGCGTTGTTATTTTGATAATAGGTCGAGATCCCTCTTTTTTCGCGATTATTATTTGCATTGGCATGAATAGAGATAATACAATCTGCACCCCAGTTATTTGCTTCATTGTTGATGTCAGCTAGCGTTAGATAGCCTCCTGTCCTCGTATGGCCACCACTTTGATAGAGTTTTAACTGGGCATACCCACTAAGCTTAGTCATCAACTTATTGGCTATTGCTAGGTTGACAGTTGCCTCCTCGTATTTGGCCAAACCAACTGCTCCTGGATCAACGGGAGGGGGTGAGGGGGGATTGCCGGCGGAATCAGGCACTTTAGCCCCATGGCCCGGATTAATGAATATTTTCATATTGAATCGAACACCTCCAAAATACTTTGTGACAGTTCATTTGTGCTCCGATATCAATTGTTCCATACATCACCATACTTTCTCCAATTCGACAAATTAAACAAATTGTGCTAAAATTATTGTAACATCTAAAATTCTGCCAAGTCAAGCCAAGCCAAATCAAATCAAATCAAATCCTATGAGGTGTTACTAAGTGTTACACAGCAGATAAAGCGAACTTTGAGGGGAAGGAGCGTTTTTCATTTATGAAAAATAAATTAATACTTATTATATCTCTCGCTCTTGTAGCGGCAAGTATTGCTGTATCTATTGTGCATAGCAGTTTGACAAATACGCCAACGGGATTTGATGTAGTTATCTCAGGACTGAACTATGACGTAATTTATCCGGTCTATAAAGATTTGGCTGCTGTTGAGCGGGACGGAAAATTTGGCTATATTGATATCAATGGGCATGAGGTTGTTCCACCTCTTTATGATAACTGCGACTTCGGCTATCTCGACCATTTCGGTTTTGAAAAAACCCAAACAAGATATGTAAAAAGAGATGGCAAAACATACATAATGCAAACTGATGAAGCTGATGATCAGAGAGTTGACCTCATCGACAAATACAATTGGCGATGGGTCGAAAAGGATGGCCAGCAAGGGATTATTAATGTTGATGGTGTTGTCGTTATACCGATAGCCTATGACGCTATTGGTGGTTATATTAATGTCTGGCTTGGTGATGATAATACTGCCGTTCGTGATGTCAGTTTCAGCGAGGGGTTGCTTAGAGTGAGGAACAATGGGAAATGGGGATTTATTAATACTGCCAACCAAATGGTCATACCTTTGGAATATGATACAGTGATGAACTTCGAAGATGGTCTTGCACCTGTTGAGAAAAATGGGAAATGGGGTTATATAGACTCCAATAACAATATTATTGTGCCGATAGAATATGATTATGTGTCTGCTAACGAAGGCATGATCATATCCAAGAAAGATGAGAAATGGGAACTCCTTGATACCATAGGCAATGTATTAATTCCAATGCACTTGGAGTACGATTATGTAAGCAATTTCTCCAACGGGCTTGCACGTGTTGAAAAGGAGGGAAGACATGGCTACATAGATTCCAGCGGTCGCCTAGTCATTCCGCTGTCATACAATTATGCCCTTGATTTTTACATGGGGTTCGCGGCTGTTATGAAAGATGAGAAATGGGGCTATATTGATCCCAGCGGAACTGTTGTTGTCCCTCTGGAATTCACTGGCTTCAAGGGGGATTTCATTGGGGCAGGTTTTACAGTTGCCTGGGACGACCAGTACCTATGTGGTTATATTGATGAAAATGGGATCGTTGCAATCCCACCGGCGTACGATAATGCTTACGGATTTCATGCAGGTCTTGCACCGGTCAAAAAGGATGACAAATGGGGCTATATTAATGAAACCGGCGAGACCATCATTCCTTTTGAATATAGTGACGCCGAAATATTCAACGAGGATCTTGTGTCAGTCTGTAAGAACAAGAAATGGGGCTGTTTGGACACATCCGGTCATGTGGTCATACCCCTGAAATACGATTCTTGTGTAAGAACAAAGCAGAATAGCAACATGACATTGGTAGCAAAGAACAAAAAATTCGGAATCCTTGACAGGCAAGGCAAAACAATCATACCGATTCAATGCGACTTAATAACATACTATGACAATGAGATTGTCATTGTCAAAAAAGGCGGCACCTGGCATATTATCAGAAAAACCCTTGGGTAACAAAAGATATCACAATATCGAACAACGAACCAAAATAATGACCTAAATAATGACCAAAATAGTGACGTACAAAGCTCAAGGCAGAGGGGGCGGAGGTTGGCGGGGTGTGAGGCGCGTCCGCCAAGCCTTTGCGGGAGGGGCGGCAGCAGCTCTTGGGCATCGGAGCAGAAAAAGAGCGCAAGGCTGCCTTATTTTGCGCTCTCTGCGTAGATGCCATAGAGCTGCGCCGACAGGAGCAAGGCTTGGCGGACGCGCCTCACGCCCAGCCCTGTGCCCACCGCCCCCTCCTGCCCCTCCCGCTGGGGTCTGATCTGTAACACCCATTGACTATTGACGGCTTGAAGGATCTTTTTTACCGTAGGATATTTACCAAACAGCTGTATTTTGGTATGATATCCGTGAGGAGGTTCAAAAGAGACGTGCCGCAGCCACACATTAGGTTTATTATGGTAAAAATGGGTGAATAATACATTATGTTTCTAAATGAAGATTGTAGAAGCCAAGATGTCAGATCCTGCTCCGAGGAAGAATTAACCCAGCTTTGCCGCAAGTATGGCGTCCCTGATTTCCGGGCGCGGCAGATTTTTGCCGGTGTGCATCGTCAAGGCGCGTCATCTTGGGAAGAGATCCCGTCTCTGAGCGTGGATGTTCGCGATAAGCTGCGGGGCGTGCTGATGTTCGAACCGGTTAAGATTGTACGCGAACAACGTTCACGGGACGGAACCGCTAAGTATCTGCTGAACCTGGCTGACGGTGAGTTCATTGAAACCGTTCTGGTACCTGATTTTGCTACCGGTCGCCGGACCCTTTGTCTATCAACTCAAGTGGGATGCCCTGTGGGCTGCGCTTTTTGCGCTACCGGGCAAGAGGGGTTCCGGCGTAATCTGAAGGCGGGGGAGATTGTCGGGCAGGCACTGGAAGTTGTGCGTGCTGAGAAGCAAGGCTGTGCCGGAAGAAAGGGCGATGCCGGGTTCAGGATCAACAATGTGGTTTTCATGGGCATGGGCGAACCTTTTCTGAATACAATGATGGTGATGCGCGCTGTTGACCTTCTCAACGCGGAACGGGGGTTGAACATTGGCAGGCGCAAGATGACGATTTCGACCTGCGGTGTGGCGCCGGGAATTAAGTTGTTGGCGGATAATAACGATCAGATGGGGCTCGCTGTTTCTCTGCATTCGAGTTTTGATGAAACGAGAGATCGGTTGGTTCCGATGAACAAAAAGTATCCGCTTGCTGTGCTGATGAAGGTTTGCCGGGAGTATTGCCACGTGACCCGAAGACGAATTACTTTTGAGATGGCTTTGACCCGAGAGACTTGTACTGAGCAAGAGGCTTATGCTTTGACGAAGTTGTTATCTGAGCGCAGCTCCTTGGATACTGAGAGCGGCTCACGGCGTGGATCCTCGGCTAGGCGTGGAATGATTGCCCATGTGAATCTGATTCCTGTGAACCCGGTGGTGGTTTCGGATCCTGACTTGGCGCGAACGGCTTCATCACAGGTAGAGTCGGCGCAAGCTGTACGGGCCTGCTGCCAAAGGCCCACACAGGAGAGTGTATCCCGTTTTATAGCAATTCTGACGAAGGCGCGTGTTCCTGTTAGTTTGCGAGAAGAAAAGGGCGTGGATATTGGGGCGGCTTGCGGGCAATTAAGAAGGAGTGCGATGCATGGGGAGTGATACGTGTGAAGCTATTATCGAAATGTGAGGATGTGGCTGAAGTGATTTTGACTTTTCTGTTCAAAAAAAACACAGAGAGCATCCAGCCGGTGGAAGTAGCGAAAGAGCTTCTGCGTGCCATGCAGCGCAATAGGCAGATCAGCATTTCGAATGTGTATGTGCCGAATGTTTATATGGTGACGTTGAATCCGGAGGATTACAAAACGATTACGAATTTTGGCCAGACGTTTCTGACAGAATTGTCCCACCATATTTTTCAAGAGGGTTCGGCTCAGGGGTATACTTTTTTGACGCCGCCGTCTATTTCAGTGAGAGAGGATAATTCTCTTCTTCTGGGTAGGATGAAGCTTGATGTGGCTTTTGACGATCAAGCTGTCGCGAATTGGCAACCGGAAGAGAGGGAGGATTGTTTTGATGTCTCTCTTGTCGAAAAGACTTCGGTTATGTCCCATGAGAGAAGTATGATTAGAACGGATGATCCCGGCTATGGCAGGAAAATTGTCGTCAATCACGAAATAGATGCTTACTTGGAGTTTGTGGAGGGGTCTCATATCGGTAAGGTTTATCATTTGGTTCAGGATGCGGTTGTTGTGGGGAGGCAGCAAGCTTGTGATCTGGCTCTGCGTGATGATGAGGTGTCTCGTCAGCATTTGAATGTTTTCCGCGAGGGGTTGAGATGGTGTATTGAGGATTTGGGCAGCACCAATGGGACTTTCGTGAATGGGGTGAGGGTAGATAAATATATTCTCAAACCTCAGGATCGTGTCCGTTTGGGCCAAACGACGTTTGTTTTCCGGATGCCGGAGTATCAGGGGAAGTGAGGGAGATATGCAGATCCTGCTTTTTTTCGGCAAAATGTTGTTTGTTTTGGGGATCTACCTTTTTTTGATTAGAATTGTGACGATCCAGTTGGCTGATTTGCGCGCGCGGGGGTTGGCGCCGAAGAATGATTTGGGCGTGGCGTGTTTGGAGGTTCTGAATGGGACAGATTATCTGCCGAAAGGACGCCGGTTCAAAATCGAGTCGCCGGGGCTGACAATTGGGCGCGGCAAGACCAATGATGTGCCGCTGGCGGATCATTTCTGTTCGGTGGAGCACGCCAATTTTATGCACCGGGGCGGTGTGACGATTCTGGAGGATAAAGGCAGCACGAACGGCACGTGGGTGAACGGGGAACGCATTGAAGAGAAGATTCAGCTGGTGCCGGGGGATTTTATTAAGGTGGGCAGTGTGACGTTTCAGTATTCGCGTCAGAGTTGAGTCGGCGCCGGCAAGCTTTGTGAGCAATTATATAGATAAATGGGGATTGATTGATGAAAGCTTTTTCAGTGACACATGTAGGATATGTGCGAAAGGTTAACGAAGACAGTTATCTTGCTTTGCCGCGGCAGGGGATTTTTGCTGTGGCTGATGGCATGGGCGGGCATCAGGCGGGAGAAATTGCTTCGAAAATCGCGGTTGAATCTTTGGAGGAGAATGCAGGGCGGTTGTTTAAGTGCGTGGCTGGCGAGACGGCGGATGTTCTTGTTGCCGAAATACATAACGTCAATAAGAAAATTATGCAAGAAGGCTTGAGCCTGAGAGTGAGGAAGGGTATTGGGACGACGCTGACGGTGCTGCTGATTAAAGACGCGAAGGCAATTATTGGGCATGTGGGCGACAGCCGCGTTTATTTGTGGCGGGACAAGGTATTGACCCAGCTGACAGAGGATCATTCGGTGGTTGCGGAGTTGGTGCGCATTGGTCAGCTGACTGAGGAGGAAGCCCGTGAGCATCCGAATCGTAATGTGCTTTCGCGGGCTTTAGGGATGAGCGACGAGTTGCAGGTTGATTGCGTTCAGGCTGCGGTAGCTGTGGGGGATGTGTTTTTGTTGACGAGCGATGGGGTGACAAATTTGGTTTATGACCACGAGATTGCCCATGTGTTTGCCGGAGGTATTGAGGGGAAGCCGGATGAGGAGCCTTGGCAGACATATCTGGATTCTCTCAGCCAGCTGATTCTGGCCCGTGGCGCCAATGATAATTTTACGGCTGTTTGTTGTGTTGTGGAACCGGAGGATCTGGTTGAGCAGCCGACCCACCCGACTGTGGTTGACTCTCCTATCGAGGATACGGCTGAGTTTGTACTTGAGTCTGTTGAGCCTGCTGTCGAGTCTCAAGAGTGAAGGGGATAAGACAGTGAAGAGTTTTTTGAACACATTTCTTTTGAGAAGTATGGCCCTGGTCATCCTGGGGGTGGGCTGGGGGACGCTCTTTTTGCAAGGTCGCGCCGATTGGGGACAGCTGTATTTTTTGGGGATTTTTGCGGGGCTGGTTTTGCTGGGGGCGCTGTTGGAGTTTTTTCGGCATTGTCGCGGCGACAGTCTGTTGTTTTCTATTGTTCTGATGATTATGTGCGTGGGGTTGGTTTTTGTGACCCGTGTGGACGCTGAGTTGGCTTCGCGTCAGCTGATTTGGGCTTCCATCGGAATTGTTGTGTATTATGCTGTGGTGTTCGGGCTCAAGGATTATCGCCGTTTGGGTAATTATAGTTTTATCTGGGGTATTCTGGCGCTGCTCTTGCTTGTTGTGACGTTGGTGCTGGGGGAGACGGTGGGCGGCGCGACGAGTTGGCTGGACTTCGGCGGTTTCAGTGTTCAGCCGGAGGAGATGGTTAAGGTCTGTTCGCTGTTGTTTTTGGCGTCTTATCTGAATGCGAATAGGGAACTGCTGAGCATTGGCAGCGCCCAGGTCGGGCCGTTTTCTTTGCCGGGACGTCAAGTTATTGGGCCTTTTTTGCTGCTGATGGTGCTGGTGTTAGGATTTCTGGCGGCGCAGAAGAGTTTGGGGACGGCGATGGTGTTCTTTTTCTTGTTTGTTTTGTTGATGTATTTGGTGACGGGTCGCAAACTATATCTGGCGGCGTCTTTGCCTTTGGCGGCCTTTTGCGCCGGGTTGGGGTATTTGTTGTTTAGCCATGTCCGTGTTCGGGTGGATACCTGGATTAATCCTTGGCCGGAAGCTGCCGGCGGAGGTTACCAAATCGCTCAATCTCTTTTTGCCATTTCGGCCGGAGGACTGTTTGGAACAGGGTTGGGGCAGGGTATCGCCGCTTATAAGGTGCCGATTGCGGAGTCGGATTTTATTTTCGCCGTTATCGCTGAAGAGACCGGGTTTGCCGGGGCGATGGCGTTGATTGCGCTTTTTATGATTCTCATTATCCGCTGTTTTATTGTGAGTATGCGCTCGGTTGACCGTTTCGGCCAGATTCTGGCCGGCGGCATTGGGATTCTGATCGGAGTGGAGACTTTGGTGATTTTGGCGGGGGTGCTAAAGCTTTTCCCGTTGACGGGGCTGGTGTTGCCTTGGGTCAGTTATGGCGGCAATTCACTGGTTTTGCATTTGCTTCTGTTGGGTCTGTTGACCAATATGTCTCATATGTCCGCGACGATTTGGCCGGGGGCTTTGGTTAAGGGGGGTGAAGGGGTGTGAGTATCGACCTTGGTCAAGGGGGCCGTGCCAAAAACCTGGTTCAGTCGCCGCTGTTGCGTACGACCCGTCAGCTGGCGATTATTTTAACGCTGAGTTTTCTGTTTATCAGCGGAGGTTTGGTGTACTGGCAGGTCGCTATGGCTGATGAGTTGTTGACGTATTCCAGCAATGTCCGGATGGCGCTCTATAGTGAGGAGATTCAGCGGGGCGGGATTTTTGACCGCAACGGAAAGGTGCTGGCGATTTCGAATGAATCAATCAGCGCCGCTGGCGCCATGAAATATGAGCGGTTTTATCCCTATGAAAATATGTGTGAGCCTTGGCTGGGCTTTGTTTCGACCCAATACGGATCGACTGGTTTGGAATCTGTTCGGGAAAAAACACTTTTGGGCTTGACCGGAGGGTCTTGGCTTGATATGCTAAAAAGTAAGTTTTCTGATCAAAAGAAAGGATACGATGTTGTTCTCACTCTTGATGCCAATCTGCAAAAGGTCGCGGCGGAGGCTTTGAAAGGAAAGGCGGGTTCGGCTGTGGCGCTGGATCCGAGGACGGGAGCTGTTCTGGCGTTGGTCAGCAGTCCGAGTTTTGACCCGAATTCCCTGGAAGAAAATTGGAACATGGTCGTTGCACAGGAAAACAGCCCAATGATGAATCACGCTTTTGGACGATTTCCACCGGGATCTGTGATGAAGGTTATTTCCTCGGTCGCCCTTTTTCGAGCAGGGATTGATACGGGGGAGCTCTACCACTGCAGCGGTTCGACTGTTGTGAACGGGCAGACGATTTCCGAGCAGAATATGCATGCCCATGGTTGGGTCAATTATGATCTGGCGCTGGCGTATTCGTGCAACACGTATTTTGCCGAGAAAGGGTTGCAGGCCGGCCAGGGCGTGTTGAGAGAAACAGCGGAGGGGTTCGGGTTTGGTGAGCGCATTCCTTTTGATTTGCCGATCGATAAGAGTTCGTTGACCGAATCTTCTTTTGGGGGCGCGATGAACGACAATCTTGTGGCTTCGAGTTTTTTTGGACAGGGTGAGGTTATGGTTAGTTCTTTTCATATGGCGCTGGCGGTGGCGGCGGTGGCCAATAAGGGTAAAATGATGTCGCCATATTTGGTGGAGCGGGTGCTGGGTCCAAACCAGACGCCGATTGAAGTCTCCGAGCCAAAGGTGTGGCGTCAGCCCTTGTCCTTGGCCCAAGCCGATAAAATAAAAGGCGCGATGATCCTGGCTGTCAAAGAAGGGACGGCTCAGGGCGGGCGCGTTCCGGGTGTGACGGTGGCGGCCAAGACCGGGTCGGCTGAACCGGGAGGGGCGGCTGAGTCTCACGCCTGGTACGCGGCTTTCGCCCCGGCGGAGGATCCACGGGTTGTGGTGGTGGTTCTGGTTGAAAATGGCGGCGCCGGCGGACAAGCGGCGGCGCCGATCGCAAAAAAAATAATTGAAGAAGCTTTGACGAAGAAAGGAGGTGGAATCTGATGGAGAGGCTTTTGGGAGACAGATACAAAATTGAGGGCAAAATCGGCGCCGGCGGTATGGCTATTGTGTATCGGGCCAAGGATACGCTGCTGGAAAGAACGGTGGCCATCAAGGTGCTCAGAGAGCAGTTTGTGACCGATGAGGCTTTTGTGAAAAGATTCCGCCGGGAGGCGCAGGCCGCAGCGAGTTTGTCTCACCCCAATATTGTTTCGATATATGATGTCGGAAGGGATGGAGATATCGACTATATTGTCATGGAGTATATTCACGGCCAGACTTTGAAGGATATTATCCGGTCAAGCGGTCCGCTGGAGACGCTGGATGCCGTCAATCTTGTTTATCAAGTTGGCGAGGCGCTGCGACACGCCCATGCTAACAACATTATTCATAGGGATATCAAGCCTCAGAATATTTTGGTAACCTCCGACGGTCGGGCCAAAGTGACGGACTTTGGCATTGCGCGGGCCGTGACGTCGGCGACGCTGACCCATACGGGTGATATCATCGGTTCCGTTCACTATTTGTCGCCTGAGCAGGCCAGAGGAGCCCTTGTGACTGAACAATCAGATATTTATTCGCTGGGCATTATCCTCTACGAGTTGATTACGGGACAGTTGCCCTATGATGGGGATACGCCGATATCTATCGCGCTGAAGCATTTGCAGGAGATTCCGCAGATGCCGGGGCAGCTGGGCAACAGTGAGGAGTTGGATGGTGTGATCCTGCGGGCTATCGCCAAGTCCACCAACGACCGGTATTTGAACGCGAAAGAATTCTTGGATGATTTGTCCCGGGTGCGGGCCGGTCAACAGGTTTCCTACAGACCGAATCTTCATGATGATGATATGACGGTGCTGCACCGCGGTATGGCCAATCAGGTCAACCGCGACGCGAATACCCGGCAGGGCGGTGCTGGTGGCGTGGCTGGCAGCAGAATGGGTAACACAGGTAATATGCCTTCCGATATGCCGCCGGTTAAAAAGGGACGGCGTCTGAAGATTGGCCGGTTTGAAGTTGCTCCCTATGTGATCATTCTGCCTTGTGTGGCTATTCTTGCTATTATTGTTGCGATGTATTTCTTTGTTGGTTATGTGTCGGGTGATAAGAGAAATGTTCCCGATCTGACGAAAATGACGCTGGTGGAAGCCAAAGCGAAACTGAATGAAGCCAAGATGACTTTAGATGAAGAGGATATTGGTGAAATGTATTCTGATGAGGTGGAGGAAGGGCGGATCATTGAACAAATTCCTGCTCCGGGCACGTCTGTTAAAGGGGCAAAAAAGATTAAGGTGACCTTGAGCCTGGGATCAGCGAATCTGGAAGTTCCTGATGTGACCAATATGTTGTTGGCGGACGCCCTCGCTCTCTTGGAAAAAGATGGATTTACCAAGATAAAAGAAGAAAAAAGCACGGATGACAGAGTGGCGGAAGGCCGCATCATTTCTCAGTCGCCCGTCGCCCGTCAGCAGGTGTCGAAAAACACCCAAATCACGCTGGTGGTGAGTACGGGGCAAAGCATCGTGTTGCCGGATTTCACCGGTGACCACTATACAGACGCTGAAAAGACACTGAGACAAATGGGTTTTGACAATATTGTTGTTTCCGCCAGGATGTCCAATGATATGCCGATGGGCGCCGTTATTTACACTTTCCCTGCCGCGAATACTAAAGTGACTAAGGAAACGACGATTACGATTTATTATTCCAACACGGGGCCGGTTCCTTAATCGCTGGTTCGTGATTGTGTTGAAGACCATTGACAAAAAAACATGGAACGGCGGCTTTCGGACAAGTGAGAGGGGTTTATGCTGAAGGGAGTCTTGCTCAAAGGATACGGCGGATTCTATTATGTACAGGTACAGCAGGAAATCTGGGAATGCTCCCTGCGCGGGCGTTTCCGTGTGAAGAAGCAGGATTTTTTGCCGGGAGACCATGTGCGTATACTGCCGGCTGATGATCGTACAGCCACCATTGAGCATGTCTATCCCCGCACCAGTGAAATGCTCCGGCCTTCTGTGGCCAATGTGGAACAGGTTGTGTTGGTGTTTCCGCTGATCTCGCCTGAGCCGGATACCATGCTGCTGGACAGGATTCTCCTGCAAACTCATTGGAGCAGCTTGGGATCAGCCATTATCTTTACCAAAATAGATTTGCTCAGAGATCAGAGGGGCCAAGGCGCGGATTTAAGCATAGCAGGTGTGTACAGCCGTCTTGGGGTTCCTATACTTGTGTTGTCCAACGTCAGCGGTGAAGGTCGTGAGGAAGCGGAGGAGTTGTTGCGGGGGAAAATCTCAGTTCTCGCCGGCCCTTCCGGCGCCGGTAAATCAAGCCTTCTCAACATGCTGGACGAAGGACTGGGGCTAAAAACTGGCGCGGTCAGCGAAAAAATTGGCCGGGGTCGTCACACCACGCGCCATGTAGAATTGTTGCCGGTTGCCGGCGGCCTTGTGGCTGATACCCCCGGTTTCTCGGCGCTCCACCTGCCCAAAATGGCTAAAGAGGATTTGCAGAAAGGGTTTCCGGAAATGGCGCCCTATCGCAGACAATGCCGGTTTTCCAGTTGTTTACATGAGCGCGAGCCCAACTGTGCCGTACGCGGGGCAGTGGAGGAGGGTTTGATCGAAGGGCGGCGGTATGAGCATTATCTTGCTTTTCTGAATGAGGTAAAGAGTCAGAAGAAATACTAGGGGGAAGGGGTTAGGGGCTAGGGATCAGGGGATCAGGGGTTAGGGGTCAGGGGTTAGGGATGGTCACTATCAGCTGTGCTGATAGTTGGGAGTTTGAAGGGGGAGGCATGAGTGAAGGCAGAGAAGACAGTGGCGCCTTCTATTCTCTCAGCTGATTTCGCCTGCCTGGGCCGTCAGGTAGCGGAGTTGGAGGATGCGGGGGCGGAGATTCTTCATATTGATGTGATGGACGGGCATTTTGTTCCGAATATTTCAGTTGGGCCTTTGGTTGTTAAGGCGCTGCGTCGTCACTCTAAGATGTTTTTTGATGTGCATTTGATGATTGAGCAGCCGGAGTGTTATGTTGAGGATTTTGTGTTGGCGGGCGCTGATCTTATTACTGTACATTGGGAAAGCACGAAACATATTCATAGGCTTGTTCAGCAAGTTGTGGCTGCCGGTTGTCAGGTGGGGGTTGCTCTGAATCCCGGGACGCCTTTTGAGGTGTTGGATTGTGTGGCGCGGGATCTGGATATGGTGTTGATTATGAGTGTGAATCCGGGTTTTGGAGGTCAGGCGTTTATTGTGGATGCGCTGGCTAAGATCGCGCAAGCAGCCCGGTGGCGTGTCGAGATGGGGGCGCGGTATCGCGTTGAGGTTGATGGCGGGATTAATTTGGATACTGCGCCTTTGGCGGCTCAGGCCGGGGCAGATATTGTCGTGGCTGGGGCGGCTGTTTTTGGCGGCGCTCAACCCGCTGAGGCTTGGCAGCTTTTGCAGTTGGCTGTTGACAGTTGATTATGGAGGACCGGATAATCGAGTTGAGGTGTGGCTATGTATGTGGTTGTGGCCGGCGGTGTTTTGGACATTGAGTGGGGGAAATGGTTTTTGAGCCGGCCTGATGTTTGTGTTGTGATCGCTGCCGATGGGGGCGCCGATAGGGCGGTGCTGGTCGGCCGGATTCCTGATGTTTTGATTGGGGATTTGGATTCGGTGGCGGCGGAGACGCTGGCTTTGTGCGAGAGTAAGGGGGTGCGTGTGGAGCGCTTTCCTGCGGAGAAGAATGAGACGGATACGGAATTGGCCCTTGACTGGGCTCACGCCCGTGCCGGGGATGATGAGGTGATCCTTGTTGGCGCCGGAGGTGGGCGGGTGGATCATTGGCTGGGGAATGTTGGGCTGTTGGTGAAGTTTGCTGAATTGGGCAGGGTTGTTCGTATGGTTGACGAGAGGAGTCAAGCTTGGGTAGCAGGGCCGGGTCGGCAGGATCTGACAGCTTTTCGGGGACACACTTTTTCTGTGTTGCCTTTGAGTGAAGAGGTGGAGGCCAGCGCTGCGGGTGTGAAATATGGCCTTAATCATCTCACACTCTATCGCAAGCAGCCCCGTGGCGTCAGCAATGTTGTGGAGACGGCGGGCGCGCCTTGGCTGGAGATTCATCGCGGTTTGGCGTTGCTGGTGGCTTTGGACAATGAACAGCAGTGGATGAAGTGGGGATAGGCTTGTGTTGGGCAGGACGCTTTGTGTTCATAATCCACTAAGATAAGGGATAGGAGAGATCGTTTTTGCTTGTTATATGTCATAATGTTATATCAAAAATACTGATTTTGTGTGTTCTTGTTATGCTTGTGAATTGGCCGATACAAATAGTTGTCAGGAGACCCGGTTCTTCGAGGCGTCTGAAAAGCCTTGGCACATGGCTGGAAAAGCAACACAAATGGCTTGGCTTCATCACAATCCTTGTGACAATTGCCCATTGCTGTGTTGCTGAGATTATGCGCGCCCTGGGCTATGGTGGTGAGAATCCGGTGAGGATTGCTCATGGTCTTATGCTTCTGCTGGTTCTTATGCCGGTGGTCTGGCTGTTAGGCAAACCGCTGACGGAAAAATGGCTTGCTGTCCATAAACTTCTGGCTGTTCTTATCCTCTTGTTGGGTGCGGGCCATGTTCTGTTTGAGGCCTATGGTGTGTTTGGTAGTTTCTAAACGCATACAGCGAGTGTATATAACGAATCTTTATTGTGATTCAAGCCAAAATGTTTAAATTTGCAGTATGAAATAGATAAGCTCCAACAAAAAGCTGTCGAGAGCACTACGCTTACGACAGCTGAAGATATTTAAGAGAGAATCAGCAGATACTTTCTATTTGACCCCTATCTGCTGGGCCAAGGTCTGATCGTGGTCGCCAAACCCT
>WRHI01000030.1 GCA_009783315.1 Peptococcaceae bacterium | reverse complement strand
CACAGACTACGGCAAAAGCAACATCCCCGACCCCGCCCACATCCTAGACGGCATCATCAAAGGCTGCACCAACATGGGCATCTTCGCGGGCGACGTCATAGACTACGCCGCCTCAGCCTTCTACGTCGGCATGAGCCATATCCCCGGAATCAACAAACTCATGCCGGAACACGTAAAAGAATTCACCAACAGAAAATTCGCCGAAGGCAACGCCGCCATAGGAGACTTCATCGGCATGGGCACCCCTCTGGACTGGCTGGAACTGGTTGGATTCATCATGAACACGCCCGTCTACGTCGTCGTCTCCGGCGTCACAGCCCTTGTCACCCAAGAACCCATGCGCTTCCCCACAATCCTGGAAAAACTCGGCGACGGCATCAAAGAAGAAATCACCCACATCTACGAAGAACGGGGCTATGTCAACGGCTCCCTCTACGTCGTCGGCGAATTGCTGCCCCTGCTCCTCGGAACCAAAGGACTAGGCGCCACCACAAAAACAGCGGAAGAAACCGCCCAAGCCGCCAAAATCCTCAAAGAAGCCGAAACCGCCTTTGCCGCTACCACCTTGAAAGAAACCGAAGCCGCCGTCAAAGCCACCGAAGCGGTAGAAGCCGCAAAGCTGCTGGAGATGAGAAATCTGCTGGAGGATATGACCGTCTGGAAGAACCAGCCGGTGTTGGTGACCCAGGAAGGAGTGCCTATAGGCAGGCAGTTTACTTTTGCTGAGATTCGGGCGCAGCAAACTGAATTACGGGCTGCGAGACTCAGACCACTAAAATTAACCAAGAAAGAAGTCGTAGATCTGGGTTGGCTTCCAGGAAGATATACCGCTGTAGAGATCGAAGGTACAGTCAAGGTCGGAGGACAGGAGCTCGACGTATCAAGACGAGTTTATCAAATTGAAATTGATAAAACCTATATGCCATTAGATCCAAAAGCAGAAGGATTATCGAATTATGAACTGATGTCTAAGGGCCGATCACCATATGTCATTGATAGTTCTGGCAAGGAATCCATAGTTGAGCTACATCATTTGACTCAAAACGAGCCTTGTGGCATGATTGAAATGGCAGAAACTGTTCATGGAAAACATAGCAACATATTGCATGGGCTTGTCGAAGATGGGAGTAGCTTCAGAAACGCCCCAAATCTGGAAAAGCAATATAATAATTTCAGAAACAACTATTGGAAATTGAGAGCGCTTGAAGATTAAAATATTTAGGGGAGTCTATTATGGATCAGAAAATTATTACAATGATCGAGGAATATGCGACTGATAAGGATTTCTGGGGTAAATTATCAGAACAGAGGATTCGTAATGTAGAAGGAGAACTTAAAATAACTTTTCCAGAGGAATACCGAGAGTTTCTCGCAGAATATGGTGCTGGTGGAGTTTGTGGAGAATATATAGAAGGTATCCAGGGTGACAAAGGGGCCTCTGTTGTTACGGCAACTGAAAAATGGAGAGAATTTGGACTTCCGGAAAATGCTTTTGTAGTGTTGGATGTGGGCGAGTATGCCATATGTATGTTGGAAAATGGAAAAGTCTACTCCTGGACAAGAGGAAGCAAGGCGCTGGATCAAGAGAGGTATGTTTCCTTTTATGATTTTGTTAATGACTATTTTCAAGAAGCTATAGATAATTTCTAGAATTTATTGCAACAGCCACAATGACAACATCACTACGCCGCCTCAGCCTTCTACGTCGGCATGAGCCATATCCCCGGAATCAACAAACTCATGCCGGAACACGCAAAAGAATTCACCAACAGAAAATTCGCCGAAGGCAACGCCGCCATAGGAGACTTCATCGGCATGGGCACCCCCCTGGACTGGCTGGAACTGGTCGGATTCATCATGAACACGCCCGTCTACGTCGTCGTCTCCGGCGTCACAGCCCTTGTCACCCAAGAGCCCATGCGCTTCCCCATAATCCTGGAAAAACTCGGCGACGGCGTCAAAGAAGAAATCACCCACATCTACGAAGAACGGGGCTACGTCAACGGCTCCCTCTACGTCGTCGGCGAACTGCTGCCCCTGCTCCTCGGAACCAAAGGACTAGGCGCCACCACAAAAGCAGCGGAAGAAACCGCCCAAGCCGCCAAAATCCTCAAAGAAGCTAAAACCGCCTTCGCCGCCACCACCCTGAAAGAAACCGAAGCCGCCGTCAAAGCCGCCGAAGCGGTAGAAGCCGCAAGGCTGCTGGAGATGAAAAATCTGCTGGAGGATATGACCGTCTGGAAGAACCAGCCGGTGTTGGTGACCCAGGAAGGTGTGCCTATAGGCAGGCAGTTTACTTTTGCTGAGATTCGGGTGCAGCAGATGGAAGCGCGGGCTTTGGAGAAAGCGGCACTTGAGAGCGAGGGTTATGGTATAATGGGGGTAGATGATATCGCCGCTACGCGCTTGAGGGGAAATGTTGCTCCAGAGGTCATAGAAAACGGCAAAACAATCAAGACCTTTACACATAAAGCCGATCCAGTCCGAGATGTTTTAGGCCCCGGCAGAGAGTCCCATCCGGAAGAGTGGAACCGGATGATCAAAGAACTTGAGGAAAACGGCGTCGAAGTCAGATACAGAGAAGGAACTATGGCCTATGGGCCGCATCCTAGTATTAAAGGAGAACCAGGACAAATTATTATTGATCCAGATGCTTCGATCAGCGCATTAGAACATGAATATGCCCATTTCCTTCAAGCCGAAAAGAGCGGATTTCCTAATATGAGGGAATCCTACACAGATAAAGCGGCTAGGATTGCGCGTGAAACAGATAGTTATGCTATAGAAATTCAGAGAGCTAAGGATCTTGGGTTAGATAACGTTGTTCAACAGTTAGAAAAGAATCTGGTTGAGGAAATTAACCTAATCACAGGCAATTGAAGGAGTGGTTATTTTGAATAGTCAAATGCTTCTTGATAAACTGAATAATGATTCGATCAGCAATGAAGAACTGATACTTGGCTTAAATGCTGAGAATCATCATGTCATTGGTTTGACATTTTACAAAATCATTGACCGCAAATACTGCGATGAGGAAATTATTTCAAGATTAGTTCAACTGAGTTCCTTACTAAAGGATCGTAACTTTTATGGACCATATCAGTATAGCCATATCGCTGTTTCTGCGTTGTATCTTACTGAACACGAAGAAGCCATTTCCAAATATCATGAGATTTTCGAAGGTATGAATGAAGACGATAAATTCTTCATAGATGATTTTATAAAGGGTATGAAAGAGGGGGAAGGAGTGGCGCAGGGCTAACCCCTTCCCTCTCATAGACAGGAGCCATATCCCCGGTATCAATAAACTCATGCCGGAACACGCAAAAGAATTCACCAACAGAAAATTCGCCGAAGGCAACGCCGCCATAGGAGACTTCGCCGGCATGGACACGGCATCACGAGTTGAACAAGAAGAGGAAGGTTAAGGAGGGAATCGAAATTTTTGAGAAGGTATTTTGGCATTATAAAAAAGATATCCGAAAGAAGGCTTTTTCAACTGCAGCGAAGGAAAATACATGGTCAGATTGGTGTATATTAGGGGTATTCTTGTTGCTGGTAGTGGGAATCGTCCTAACGATGATACTAAATTTTTGGGAATTGTTTATCCTTCTTATTTTTGTTATGATCTTCAGCATACCAGCTATTAATGCATATGAGAATTGGAAATTGCTCAATACTCGGCATTCCAAGCTCAATGAGTATTTGCAGCAGCGAATGACTCCGCTTGCTGATTTGCTTAAACAAAAAGACCTTAATCTTTACAATCACAAAAGTATTGATTGGCTAATTGAACGTTGTGATGATTTTTCAGGTAACAAAACAGAGCGACCTCCAATTTTAAGTGCATTTCAATCGATCCTTCCTGTAATAACTCTTGTATTTGGGGCATTATTAGCAAGAATGGAATTACAGGGGCTGATTATTGTTGTGTCTTGCATATTCTTGTTAGTCTTATGTGTAGTCCTTTACTTAGGTATGAAAGACGCCTTTTTGGGCACAGACTATCGACTGGCAAGAGAGCTGAAAGCAGATCTTCAGTACATCAGGACATTGTTGCCAGACTGAGGTTATTTCTTTTTGTTGGAGATCATGCCGGGCTTAGAAAATGGGTGTGCGTAAAAACCGTATGGATTGGTGTGTCCTCCCAAGAACCCAATTCAGGGGCAACAGAAGATCGCACAAGACCTCCTATCATCGAGGCACGAGGAGCAGGTTGGGGGCCGGGATAATCCAATTTGCATTTAGCCAGACGAATCATAGGAAAAGCCGCCCTAAATAAGCGGGCTTTTGGATTATCCCGGGCACCAACCTGCTCCTCGTGACTGTTGCGACAGTAAGCGTCTGTCCCAAGGGCTGCCATGTTCCCATCAAAGGCCTGGCATGGACAACGGGAATGAGACAATGTACAATGACTCGTAAGGAGGTGCAACGATGGCGATCAAGTTGTATAATACGTTGTCGCGGCAGAAGGAAGCTTTCGTCCCGCGGAAACCGGGCGAGGCGGCTATGTACGCGTGCGGTCCGACGACTTATAATTATTTTCATCTGGGGAACGGCCGGATGTTGGTTGTGTTCGATATGATCCGGCGTTATTTGGGGTACCGTGGTTTCAAGGTGACATACGTACAGAATTTTACGGACGTTGATGATAAAATTATTAAGCGGGCCGCGGAGGAGGGCAAGTCTCCGCGGGAACTGGCTGAATTCTATATCCGGGAGTATTTTGCCGACGCGGCGGCGCTGGGGATTCTGCCAGCTGATATTCATCCGAAAGCGACGGAACATATTGATGATATGATTGCGATGATCCGGGTGCTGGAGGAGAAAGGGCTGGCTTACGCCGTGGAGGGGGATGTTTATTTCGCGGTGACGCGGTTTGCGTCTTACGGCAGGCTTTCCGGCCGGTCCCTTGAGGATATGCGGGCGGGGGAGCGGGTTGAGGTTGACGCGCGCAAGGGTCATCCGATGGATTTTGCCCTTTGGAAGAAAGCGGCACCCGGGGAGCCTTTCTGGGAGAGCCCCTGGGGGCGGGGGCGGCCGGGATGGCATATTGAGTGTTCGGCCATGTCCCATAAATATCTGGGGCCGGAGTTCGATATTCACGGTGGCGGCGGCGACTTGGTATTTCCCCATCATGAGAATGAAATTGCTCAGTCGGAGGGTTTCATGGAGGGGCAGCGATTCGCGCGGTATTGGATGCATAACGCTTTCGTGACTGTAAATAAGGAGAAAATGGCGAAGTCGCTGGGAAATTTCTTTCTTGTGCGGGAGGTGCTGGAGAAGTTTGCCGGTGAGGTGATTCGTTTTTATTTGTTGAGCGCCCATTATCGCAGTCCGGTTGATTTTGACTGGGAGAAGCTGGAGATGGCGGCCAAGGGTCTGGAGCGGCTGAGGACGAGTGTGCGGCTGGCGGACGAATACGCTGCCCGGGGTTCGGAGTCCGGGGTTCGGGGTTCGGGGGAGAGGCAGGAAGGCAAGGGACAGAGTCATGGGGAACAAACCGGCAAAAATCATGATCCTGATCCTCAAGCCCCCAATCTCGAATCTCGAATCTCGAGTCAGGTTCGCCAGGATTTTGAAGAGGTTATGGATGATGATTTTAATTCGGCCCAAGGGCTGGCTGTGTTGTTTGATTTGGCCCGGGAGCTCAATTCCGTTGTGAGCCGGGAAGGGTCTTTGGCGGAGATTATAGCTATGCGCGACACCCTTGTTGAGTTGGCGGGAGTGCTGGGGTTCGATGTGAGCGCCGGCAATGGGGCTGAGGACGGAGCCGATGCCAAAGCCGACGGTGTAGTTAAGCTTATTATGGATCTGCACAAACGGGCCCAGGAAGCTCAGGATCCGGAAACAACCAGTTTAATCGAATCGAGCTGTGAGGCGGCGGGAATTAATCTTATCAAGGGTTTGTTGCCGGAGGGTGCTGGGGAACCGGCACGAGGGCGGCGCCAATTGTCCACGGTTATGGACATTGTGCTGGAATTACGGGCGCGGGCGCGGGCTGCCAAAGATTGGGCCGGCGCCGATATGATCCGGGATCATTGCAAAGAGAGCGGGATTGTAATCGAGGATACCAAAGAAGGGGCGAGGTTTGTGATCCGATAATAAGCAAACATCGAACCAAGAATATCGAACAAACCCATATCAAACCAGCGACAAGGGAGGCAGAGAACATCGAACCGCGAATATCGAACAATCAAACAGCCAGTGATCCAACAACAAGCAATCGATCAATCGACAGTGAGTTGCCGGTGCTGACGCTGGCCTATGTAGGCGACGCCGTGTACGAGCTCTGGGTGCGCACATATTTATTAGACCAAGGCCTTGTGCGCGCCGATGCTTTGCACAAAGCCGCTGTACGCTGTGTGCAAGCGAAGGGACAGGCGAAATTAATGAAGGTTTTGCTGCCAGAATTGGAAGAAGAAGAGCGCGCGATTTATTACCGCGGGCGGAACGCCAAAAGTTCATATCCACGCGGTGGCGACGTCCTGGATTACAGGCACGCCACAGGTTTTGAGGCGCTAATTGGGTATCTTCATTTGTCAGGGCGGCAGGAGCGGTTAGCAGTCCTTTTGGAAAAAACCAGAAAGGCAATGGGCAATGGACAATGGACAATGGACAATGGACAGTGACAATGGACAATGGACAATGGACAATGAAAATCAAATTGTCAAGCAGCCGCAGCCCGTCGTTCATCTGTCCTGTTCCTACTCCCCCATTGCCCATTGTCCGTAGTTCATCTGTCCTGTTCCTAATCCCCCATTGCCCATTGCCCGTAGTTCATCTGTCCTGTTCCTACTCCCCCATTGTCCATTGTCCATTGTCCATTGTCCATTGTCACTGTCCATTGTCCATTGTCACTGTCCATTGTCAATTGTCCATTGCCATTGTCCATTGTCAATTGAAAGGTGTGGTTTGTATGAGCAAGGCTGACGGACTCTTTATCAAGATGTGCCGGGAGATTCTTGACGAGGGGTTCACCTCGGAAGGACAGAGTGTGCGCGCGCGCTGGGAGGACGGGGCGCCGGCCCATACGCTGAAACGATTCGGGGTTGTTAACCGGTATGATTTGGCCGAGGAGTTCCCGATTCTGACGCTGCGGCCCACAAATTTGGCGGCGGCGGTGGACGAGTTGCTGTGGATTTGGCAGAGGAAGTCGAATAATATTAAGGATTTGAACAGCCATATCTGGGATAGCTGGGCGGATGAGACCGGTTCCATCGGTAAGGCTTACGGGTATCAGCTGGGGTTGAAACATGTGTATCCTGAAGGGGCGTTTGACCAGGTGGACCGGGTTTTGTACGATTTAGCGCGTACGCCTGGGAGCCGCCGGCTGGTTGTCAATATGTATAATCATAGGGATTTGTGTGAGATGCATTTGTATCCCTGCGCTCATAGCGTGACGTTCAATGTGACGGGAAGCAGGTTGAACGCCATCCTCAGCCAGCGTTCTCAGGATGTTTTGGTGGCCAATAATTGGAATGTGGCTCAGTACGCTGTTTTGGTTCATATGCTGGCCCAGGTTAGCGCTCTTGAGCCCGGTGAGTTGGTTCATGTGATTGCCGACGCCCATATTTATGACCGGCATATGCCGTTGGTGCGGGAGCTGATTTCACGGGAACCTTTTGAGGCGCCGCGGTTGGTGGTCAATCCGGAGCGCCAGGATTTTTATGAGTTTGTGGCGGAGGATTTTCGGTTGGAGGGGTATCGGAGCCATGAACAGATGAAGAATATTCCGGTGGCGGTGTGATCATAGGGGCAGATCCCCTGCCGAATCGGGGACAAATCGTGTAATGACGCCGGAAGCGTCTGTTACATAATGCTTGTTGCAGATCTTCACAAGGGCGGGATCGTGGGTGGAAATGATTATGGTTTTGTTCGCCAGATCGTTTTTGATCAGAGTTATGATTCGCTCGTTGGATTCAAAATCCAAGTTGGACGAAGGTTCGTCCATGATGTAGATTTCTCGGTCACAGACGATGCCGCGCAGGATCTTGATGCGCATTTTCTGGCCGTCGGAGAGATTGGCGGCGTTCTCGGAAATCATAGTGTCGAGCTTCTGGGGCAGACTCAAGGCCCATTCGCGCATGCCGGCACGCGCCAACAGTTCGTAAATCTCTTCGTCGCTGTATTCTTGGCCGAGGCAGAGGTTGTTGCGCAGGGTGTCGTTGAAGAGATTGAGCCCTTGGCTGATGAACACGCAATCTTCGATATAGGGAACGACGCGGGTGCGTTTGGACGTGTTGTAGGATATGGTGCCGCTGCCGGATTCCAATTCGCCGCGCAGCAGCAGTAAGAAGGTGCTTTTGCCGCTGCCAGAAGGGCCGGTGAGGGAGATATGATCCCCGCGTTCGACGTAGAAGGACTCGACATGGATGCTCCTGCCGCTGGATTGGTAGGAAAACTTAAGGTTCTCAACGGTGAGGTTGCGCCATTTTCGGTGCAGCAACGCGACTTCTTCCATATTGCATTCGGCCATGAGATCGTCATAGCGCTGTATGGAGATGCGGAAATCCACCAGACTCTGAATGCTCTGGGTAACGGCGGCGATCTGCCCTTTGAGCTGCACGAAAATGCCCGTATAAAAAATCACCCAGAACAGCGCCCCGTAACTTGGGTCGCGGTACAGCGCCAGCGCGACGCTGCCGAGGATAAGAAACAGAATCCCGTAGGTAAAAAAATCGAACAGCCATTGGCAGCGCATGTCATAAACGGTTTTTTCCAGCCCTTTGGCGTCCACCGGCAAGGCGGCGGTATCCAGCTTCTTGGCGAAATACGCTTCCGCGCCCAGCTTCTTGATGGTCAGGGTGTTGTTCTGGGTGTCGCTGACCATGGCACGGTAACCCATATTCAGGGTCATGTATTCCTTTGCCAGCCGCACTTTCTTCTTCAGCAAGCGTATGTGTGTCAGCACTGTGAGGGCGATCATGGCCAGGGCCAGAAGACAGAGCCAGACCGATTGCCGGGAAAGGGCCAGACTCAGCACGATGAGCCCCGTGATCATGTTCACTACCGTGGTCAGGTAACCGGATACGATTGAATAGAGCTGATTGTTGGCGTCACTGACAATTTCTTTGACCAGTTGCATACCTTTGTCAATAATTTTTTCGCTGGGCATATGCAATATCGTCACCAGAGACCGTCTGCGCAGGCTGCGCTGATAGACACGGGCTTTTTTCTCGCTGTAGACGCGCAGCAAGCCGCTGAAGGCCGATTGCGCCACATAAAAAACCGCCAGAATCAGCATAAAATGCAGAAGCCGCGTGAAGGTGAACTCCTCGCTGAAGAAGAAAGCCGTGATCAGCGAATATCCATAGGTTACCAGCTGCAGCAGGAAGCTGAGGATGAAGAGTACATAGAATCTGTTCTCGGTAAATTCCTTCCAGACACGGTTAAGCAAGCCTTGACCTTCTTTACATGTTTCATATATTTCGTCTCACATTATACCCTCCGTTGCGAGTGTTGGCAAATGAATTCGACCGGCTTGTTATTTGTTGCGTTTATTGAAAAAAGGGTTTAGAATGGAAAGCGCGCCAAGTGGTGCAACAGGAAATCGTTTCATGATATCCTGACTCTGTCTTGTCTTATCAGGCACTGAGAACTCAGGCAGGAGGTTGAAAAAATGGGATTGTTCACATGGTTGATGGTTGCCTTACCGGTTGCCTTTGTAGTCTTGCTGGTTCTATGGTTCATACGCATGCAGAACAGTCTTGTCAGAGCAGACGAACTGTGCGGTAACGCGATGAGTCAGATAGGGGTTCAGCAGGCCACCCGTTGGGACGCCCTGACCGCACTGGCAGATTTGTGCAAGGGGTATTCTGATCAGGAATACAACGTGTTGATGGAGACTATTTCTGCCCGCAAAAATACAAGATCGGGGACGCCCGTCTCTGAGGTTCAACATCAGGAAGATATGCTGGCGCAGGGATTTGCCCGTATTAACGCGTTGGCAGAAGCTTATCCGGATCTGAAGAGCAACGTCGTTTACATGAAGACGATGGATTCCGTGAGAGAACTGGAGAATAATGTTCGCATGAGCCGAATGGTTTTCAACGATACGGTTACCAAATACAATCGCCTGGTCAGAGAGTTCCCCGGATCCCTGGCGGCGAGTATGCTTCGCTTCGTTTTGCGCGAATACTTGCAGGAGGATCCAGGCAAGGGGGAAATGCCCAATATGAAGCGATAGTCAACGATGAAACGATCGTGGTGATTATCGGTTGTTACAGGTGATTGTGATGCCGGAGCACCCGGGGAAAGGTCAGGCAGCAATGATGAGCAAAACCTGCAGACATAATTCTACGAAGATAGTTATATTTTGGGCGCTTCTCTTCTTGGGAGGGTTTCTCCCGGCTTCGCCGGTTCATGCCAACGACCTCCACAAAGTGGAAATGACGGTGACTATCCACAGCGATGGCGCGGCCACTATTGATGAATTCTGGGACGTAACCATGACCAACGCCTCCAATACCGAATTCTACGTCGCCAGGCATAATCTGGACAATATGCGGATCAGGGATCTGGAAGTGCGGGAGGTTACAAACACGGAACCGGTTGTTTTCGAAACCTTGAGTTCCTGGAATGAGAAAGCTTCCCGGATGCAGAAGGCTGGAAAATGCGGGTTGCTGGAAGCCAACGGCGGTTATGAGATCTGCTGGGGGTTTGGTGAGTTGGGGCGCCACAAATATGCGGTGACTTACACCATAACCAACCTTGTTAAAAGCTATGAGGGCGGCGACGCCATGGGTTTTAATTTTTTAAGTGATGTGGAGGGCGGCGTCAACCAGGTTGATATTTCCCTGAAAACAGATGAGATCGCGATGAAGTATCCTGAAACGCGGGTATGGGTTTATGGCTATAGCGCCGAGTCCGAGTTCCGAAATGGTGGCATTGATATCATGGGACGGGGTTCTTTCGGAACCGGAGATTACGCCTCCGTTCTTCTGGTTTTCGAGCCCGGGCTGCTTTCTCCGATTGATGCCAGAAATCAGCGCTTGGACGATTTCATTGAGCAGGCGCACCGAGGAAGTGTCTGGGATCCGTCGTCGACACAATCAACGGCGCAAAAAAGAGGGGTCTTAGCGACTGTTTTTTCGGTTGTTATCGCGGGATTGTCTGGTCTGGGGATTGCCTTTCTGTCTGCTGTTGGAATCAGCGGAAGCCGTCGGGTCTCACAAGCGAACCAGCAACAGCAATTGAGATTAGCCCAATTACGCGGCGCCATGGAGTACTGCCGTGAGTTACCGTACCAGGGTAATATGAACATGACCTATGCCGGTCTGCGCAAGAATGCCCGGATCAAAGAAAGCAATGTTATCGGCGGTTTGCTTCTGAAATGGATTCAAACACGGCAGGTTGGTGTTATGTCTTCTCCGGAAAAAGGCATAGTCCGGAAAAAGCAAGAGATGCGTATCCGGTTGTTTGCAGCCCAGGCGGGTATGGCGCCGCTGGAACAGACGTTATATCAAATGGTTGAAGCGGCGGCGGGGAGTGACGGGATATTACAAAACAAAGAATTCGAGAAGTATGCCCGCAAACATTACAGCAGCATAGGCAAATGGCTGAAGGATTACCGGGATGCCGGAGAAGCCCTCCTGTTCCAGGTGAACGCCTGGGAAAGGGTGCAAATCCCTTATTTCTTTGAGAAATTCAAGAAAAAGGTTGTTCAGGAGACTTCTTTGGGCGAAGAGATGTTGAGTAAGGCCCTGGGCTTTAAGAAGTACCTGGAAGATTTCACTATAATCAATGAGCGTGAGGCCTATGAGGTGGAGCTGTGGAATGAGTACCTGATATTTGCCGAGTTGTTCGGCATCGCTGATCGCGTTGCCGAACAGTTTAAGCGTCTATATCCTGATTACGTTAACCGGGTTCAGGGTGATTGGGGTGACGACAGGAGCACCGGCAACCTATTTGCGGCTCTTGCTGTCACTCACACGTTTTCCCAATCCATGTATTCTGGATACACGGCCGGACAGAGTGCCGCTTCATCCTCGGGTGGCGGTGGATTTTCATCATCTTCCGGCGGTGGCGGGGGTTTTTCCGGCGGCGGCGGAGCCGGAGGCCGGTAAATAGACAAGGGACAATGGACAATGGACAATGGACAATGGACAATGGACAATGAGGAACAGGAAACAAGGGGCAAGGGGCAAGGGACAAGGGGCAATGAGGAACAGGAAACAAGGGACAATGAGGCATAAATCATATGAACGCGATTGTGTCGGTTGACCTAAACTGGGGTATCGGCAAACTTGGGAACCTGCTCCAAAGGGTTCCCGAGGATATGGCTTTCTTTAAGACCATGACCATAGGACACGTGGTCATTATGGGCAGAGAAACGATGCAATCTCTACCCCGGCAGGAGCCCCTTAAAGATAGGGTCAACCTGGTTTTAAGCCGGAGTCTGCCCCGTCATCAGCCGGAGGGAACTGAGCCCGGTTTCTGTGTTTGCTCCTCCATTGAAGATGTGTTAAAGGAGCTTGCCCGGTGTGATAAGGATTATCGCGGGCTGAAAAAATTTGTCATCGGCGGAGAAGCCATATACAGAGAGTTCTTGCCATACTGTCATACAGCTTATGTTACAAAATTTGCCCGTGCTTACGACGCGGATAGATATTTTCCTAATCTTGACGAAGATTTGGCGTGGCGTCTTGCTGAGGAAAGCGGCGCGCGTTATCATAACGGGCTGGAATTTCGGTTTGCGACATACCGCAGACAACCATAGAAGGAGCAATATGAACAGCAAAACCGCAAGGGAAGACGTAGTTTTATATGGCCGTAACGCCGTCCTTGAGTATCTGAAAAGCGGCGAAACTATCAAGAAAGTTCTTCTGGAAACCGGTCGGCACATGGATATGGTTTCCTTGCTGCAAACCCACGGCGTCGCCTATCAATTTGTTGACAAATCCGCTCTGAATCGCCTCTGTGACGGTCGCCATCAAGGTGTGGCCGCTTATGTGGAGGCTTTCCACTATGTTGACGTTGACGATATTTTGGCGGTGGCGCGAACTCGCGGGGAAGAGCCTTTTATCCTTGCCCTTGACGGCGTAGAGGATCCGCACAATCTGGGGGCGCTGCTCCGCACAGCGGAAGCGGTTGGCGTTCATGGCGTCATTATTCCCGCCCGGCGCAGCGTTCAGGTTACACCGGCTGTGGTGAAAGTGTCGGTGGGGGCCGCGGCCCATTTGGCGGTCGCTCGTGTTACCAACCTTGTGCAGAGCTTGAAAAATTTACAGAATCAAGGGTGTTGGATTTGGGGCGCCGATATGGATGGGTTGGATGTGCGCAAAGCGGACTTGACGGGAGCGCTTGTTTGGGTTCTGGGCGGCGAAGGCAAAGGGTTAAGCCGTCTTATCCGTGAAACATGCGATCAAATCGTCAGTCTGCCCATGCGCGGCAAAACGGGGTCGCTTAATGTCAGCGTCGCCGGCGGTGTTCTGCTCTATGAGACTTTTTTGCGCAGGATTCCTGAATAATATTGAAAATACCCAACTTCTTTGCCTTGACGCTCTTTTGCTCTTTCTGTATAATGACTGATATTAAGACTTATTTTTGTAAAAGCTGCAAGATTCTAAAACCAAATACTTTTGAGGTGTTAAGCTTGAGCCAGCCACAAGAAATTAACTTGGAACATGAAAACAACAAAATATCAAATGCCGTCCTGATTGATGAAGAAATGGTGGAGTTGGCGAAGTTGGGAGATTCGATAGCTCAAGAGTATCTGATCAACAAGTACAAGAATTTTGTCCGTGCCAAAGCTCGCTCCTATTTTCTCATTGGCGCCGACCGCGAGGATATTATTCAAGAAGGCATGATTGGGCTTTTTAAAGCTATCCGCGATTTCAAGGGGGACAAGCTTGCTTCGTTTCGGGCATTTGCCGAGCTTTGCATTACGCGCCAGATTATTACAGCCATCAAAACGGCCACGCGGAAAAAACATATTCCGCTCAATTCCTACGTTTCTTTGAACAAACCAATCTATGACGAGGATTCGGACAGGACGTTGCTTGATGTTATTTCCGGAACCAGGATTTCTGATCCGGAAGAGTTGATTATCAACCGGGAAGAATTCGATGATATTGAGGAAAAAATGGGCGAAATCCTCAGTTCGCTGGAATGGGAAGTTCTGATGGCCTACCTGCAGGGTAAATCTTATCAGGAAATTGCCGTTGAATTGGACAGGCATGTTAAATCCATCGACAACGCTTTGCAGCGTGTTAAAAGAAAATTGGAGCGATATCTGGAATACAGGAATTGACCCGCGATACAACGTCTCTTGAATCACTGGGTTCAACATCGGAGCAGGGCGGGGTTGTGCGCCGGTTGGTAATTTTTATTCTTTTTAAGTACATATTCGATTGCAATCGTGAGACACTAGAAAAATCAAAGTTCTGACAAGTCTTTTTGGAGGATCTGCCATGAGCGTTATAAAAAAATTTTACAATGATGCGTCGTTACGGGTCCGATTTGTTGTTTTCTTTTCCGCGTTTGCGTTTCTGCCGCTTATATTGATGGGGGTCATTGTCTATAACATTTCATTTCAAGCCAATGAGAGAGACGCTGAAAGTCATTTGCTTTTGGAGGCCAACCTGGTTAGGGAAGGGTATGACAGCAGTATGTCGGCCTATTCAAACATGATAACACTGCTCAGCAGCAACGCCCTTAATGCGGCGTATCTGACAGGGGATGAGGATTCGGGACCGCTGGCGCAGGAGCGCATGGCTGATGCGAAAAAGATTCTTCATGGCGTCGCGTTCATATATATCACGGATCTTTACGGTAGGGTTGTATTAGATAGTGAGGCCGGATCTAGGGTTGGCAGTGATTTCTCAGAACGCGAATATTTTATCAGAGCCAGGCAAACCGGCCAGCAAACACTGTCGCGGGCAAGAATTGATGACAAAACCAACATGCCTTGCGTCGTTTATTTGCAGCCGATACAGATCGCCACAGGGAGCATCGTGGGATATATGGGCTTTGTGATTGATTTGACGGAACTTTCCGCTTCTGTCATCGATACAGCAAAAATCATGGAAACCGGGGTTGTGCTGGCTGTTGAAACAGAAGATCTGAACACGATTATGACGCCGCAAAAGGAGCGGGTTCTAACCGGTTACCTAACAGAAATTGCGGGTTTCAAAGAAGCCGTGAACAACAAGAATGTTAACAGTTTTCAGTATAAGCTGAATGGGACAAAAAGAACGGCCGCTTTTTCCCGAGACGAAAACCTGGGCTGGACGTATATTGCCGCGGTCAGTGTAAGCGAGGTAACAAAAGTCAGCGGCAGCACGCTTCTGACGATGCTTATTTTGTCGTTAATAATTTTGGCTGTCGCACCTTTGCTGGCTGTGCTTATTTCTGGAAGCATTGTGAAACCAATTAAAAACGTCTCTGACGCCATGGAAAAGGTGGCGGGGGGGGATCTGACGGTTGCTCTGGACGTGGAGGGCGGGAGCAAAGACGACGTCGTGGTTATGGGGCAGCGCCTGGACACAACAGTCGCCGCTCTGAACCAGTCCGTAGGCGGTGTCAAGGAAATGACGTCGGAAGTCCAGGGGTATTCGGATAACTTAACGATGGCCATGGAGCAGATGTCGACGGTAACCGGCGAGGTGACTTCGGCAATTCAGGATGTGGCCAAGGGCGCCACCAGTCAGGCCTCGGATTTGACGGAAATTGTCGGAATGCTCAGTGTTTTTGCCACGGAGATGGAGTCTATTAGTGTTAACGCCGGCAATGTGAACGAGAGTTCCGTCATGGCGGAAGGGAAAGCAGTCGAAGGCAGGGATCAGGTCGCGGAACTGAGTTCATCCATTATGCTGATCGGGAAGTCCTTCGGCGCGTTCATGGAAACGATATCTGACCTGGGGATTTCGGTCAGCAAGATTGGCGACATAACGGATGTTATCAATGCCATATCAGATCAAACCAATCTGTTAGCCCTGAACGCGGCTATCGAGGCTGCCCGGGCCGGCGAGCAAGGAAAAGGGTTTGCTGTGGTTGCTGATGAAGTCAGAAATCTGGCGGCGGAATCCAAGAAGTCTTCAGAGGAAATTATGGAATTGATTCGTCGGGTCAGCCAGGAAACACAAGGCGTTATCAAGGCTTCCGAAGAAGTCAACGGTCTTCTGAGCAACCAGGAGAACGTGATCAGCAAAACGGTGGAATCGTTTCAGTTGATTACTGACGCTATTAATACCATCGGGCCCTTGGTAGCCAAAGCGGAAGAGTCCGTTGTTAGGGCGTCTCAGGCAAGAGAGGGAGTTATTAACCGTGTTGAGGACGTTGCTGCCGTGTCGGAGGAGGTTTCAGCCTCGGCGGAGGAGATTGCCGCGTCTTCCGAAGAGCTGTTTTCTTCGATTGAGGATATTTCCGGTGTCAGCGGCAAGATGAATCGGTCTGTCAACAGCTTGCTTGAGCGTGTCAAGGTCTATAAGACGAATTGAAGGTTGCGTTATTGGTTACAGGCCAGAACGCGCCCCAATTATCGACTAATATGGTAATATATACAATTCTAACCCGGGATCAGGATAGGAATATCCGTTACAGATCAGACCGGTCAGACCGATCAGACCTCAGACGGAGGGGCGGGAGGGCGGCACAGGGCGGAACGGCACAGGGCGGAGCCTTTTCGGGAGTGGCGGCAGCGGGTCTTAGGCCTTGGAGCGGAAAAAAGCGCAGGCTGCCTTATTTGCGCTTTTCGCGTAAAGGCCTTAGACCCCGCGCCGCAACGAAGAACGGCTCCGCCCTGTGCCGTTCCGCCCTGTGCCGCCCTCCCGCCCCTCCGTCTGGGGTCTGATCGGTCTGATCTGTAACGAATATTCGTGACGGCCTATGTTATTCTTTTAACAAGTATAGAAATTTTATTGTACACATGATACTATTAGAATTGTCAGCATGTTGAGAAAATTCACATTACTTAAAGGAGTGAAGGGGAATGTCGGAAACGGTGCAGAAGTTAGACATGAAACGTTCGGATTATCCCGCGAAGGTTCCTGTGACAGGTTATGGGGAGAGAAAAGCGGCTTTTGAAGGCATGGGCAGAAAGACGGCCAATGTCTATGCCGGCTTGCGCGAGGTGGTTTGCGTGGCTGCTGCCCGGACGCCTTTCGGAGTGTTTGGCGGCGGACTGAAAGAATATGACGCCGCTCAGCTGGGGGCGCTGGCCATCAAGGAGGTCGTGCGCCGGGTTGAGGGCAAAGTCGCTCCCGGCGATGTGGACTATGTATACATGGGCGAGGTTGTGCCGGCGGGCGTGGGACAAATTCCCAGCCGTCAGGCGACTTTGCTGGCCGGGTTGCCGGAATCGGTGCCGTCGATTACGATTAATAAAGTGTGTTCTTCCGGTTTGAAAGCGGTGGATCTGGCTCTGCAAATGATTAAACTGGGCCGGGCGGAGATCGTGATTGCCGGCGGCATGGAGAGTATGAGCAATTGTCCCTTCGCTTTGCCGGGTATGCGGTGGGGCGCCCGCATGGGGTTGCCCAATGCCAACGCCGTCGATTTGATGGTTTATGATGGTTTGTGGGACGCTTTTTATAACCGGCATATGGCTATTCACGGTTCGGAGGTTTCGGACGAGTTCGGCATTCCAAGAGAAGACGCGGACTGGTGGGCGTGCCTGTCCCAGAGTCGGGCGGTGGACGCTATGGCCAACGGGCGTCTGCAGGAAGAGATTTTCCCGGTGGAAATCAAAAAAGGCAAAGAAAGCCTCACCCAGGACGAAGGTCCTCGTCCGGGCACGGTTATTGAGAAGCTGGCCAAGTTGCCGCCGGTGTTCAACCATCAGAGCCCTGTGACCGGAGAGCCGGGCAGCGTTACCGCCGGCAACGCGCCGGGCGTCAATGACGGCGGCACGGCGGTTATGCTGATGAGCCGGGAAAAGGCTGACGCGTTGGGATTGAAGCCGATTTTCACAATTGTCGACTATGCCGAAGTTTCTCAGCAGACCAAAGATATCGCCACGGTTCCGGGGTTGTCCATTAAGAAAATTTTGGAACAGAACAATCTGACCAAGGAAGATATCAAGCTGGTTGAGGCCAATGAGGCTTTTGCGGCTGTGGTGCTGGTGAGTTGCATGGGTATTCTGGGGATGACAAAGGAGGAAATGGAAGCCAAGGTGAATGTGAACGGGTCGGCGATTGCCTATGGTCATCCCATCGGCGCCACCGGCGCCAGAATCCTGATGACGTTGGGTTATGAACTGAGGCGGCGCGGCGGCGGTTATGGCGTCTGCGGTATTTGCTCGGGACATGCTCAGGGCGACGCTATGTTGATCCGGGTGGATTAAGGCAATTGACAAGGCTGATATCCTTCAGTCTGTGGGCCAATTGACAATTGACAATGAAATACCGAAAGACAGGAATACCGAATTCCGAATACCGATTATCGATCAAGGGGGTAAGATGTTGTTTGAGAATGTGTTGTTGGAGAAGGATGGCCGTGTTGCGGTTTTAACGGTGAACCGGCCTCAGGTGCTTAACGCGTTGAACCGGCAGACGTTGTTGGATATCAAGGGGGCTGCGGAACAGTTCCGGGATGACGCCGACGCGGATGTTTTGGTTGTGACCGGTGCTGGGGAGAAGGCTTTTGTGGCCGGGGCGGATATTGCTTTTATGGCGGAAATGAAGCCGCTGGAAGCCCGTCGGTTTGCCCAGTTGGGTATGGAAGCATTTCGGTTGATTGAAGCGTTGGAGAAACCGGTGATCGCCGCTATTAATGGGTTTGCCTTGGGTGGCGGCTGTGAGTTGGCCATGGCTTGCGATTTTCGCGTCTGCCATGAGAAGAGCAAATTCGGCCAGCCGGAAGTGGGCCTGGGGGTTACGCCTGGGTTTGGCGGGACGCAGCGGTTGCCACGTCTGGTGGGGCTCGGTATGGCTAAACAACTGCTGTTTACCGGAGAAGTTATCAACGCTCAGGAGGCGTTGCGCATTGGTTTGGTGAATAAGGTCTTCCCGGTGGACACTTTGCGGGAAGAAGTTATGAAGATGGCTCAGGCCATTGCCAAACAAGGACAAGTTGCTGTGCGGCTGTGTAAGGCCGCGGTGAATGAGGGGATGCAGACCGATATTGACCGGGCGATGACCCTGGAAAAGGATGTTTTCGGGTTGTGTTTCGCCAGCGAGGACCAAAGTGAAGGTATGAAGGCTTTCATGGAGAAGCGGCCGGCTCAGTTTACGGGGGCGTAAATCGGGGTTCGGATTTCGGGGTCCGGGGTTCGGGGTTCGGGGGAAGTAAGCAGGGAATCCGAAGGAATATCGAATACCGAACACCGAACACCGAATAACGAACACCGAACAGCGAGTACCGAATAAAAAAAGGAGGAGAGAGTATGCATTTTCAGTTGAGCGAAGATTCTTTGATGATGCGGGACATGTTCAGAAAGTTTGCCGAGAAAGAAGTGGGGCCCAGGGCAGAGGAGTTAGACGCGACGCATTCGTTCCCTTACGATGCTTTCAAAAAAATGGCTGAAAACGGCCTGTGCGGGCTGCCCGTGTCGGAAGAGTGGGGCGGTGCGGGGGCTTCCTATCTGGATTTTGCTATTTTTGTTGAAGAGTTGGCGAAAAAATGCGCTTCAACGGCAGTTGTTATGAGCGTGCATACCGGATTGGGTTGCATGAGCATCTATCTTTACGGCAGTCAACGCCTGAAAGAAAAATATCTGCGGGCTTTGGCCACCGGTGAGATTATTGGCGCCTACGCTTTGACGGAGCCGGATGCCGGATCCGACGCCGGATCTCTGAAGTGTAAGGCGGAGGATATGGGCGACCATTTTCTCATCAACGGCAGCAAGATCTTTATTACCAACGGCGGCGAGGCTCAGACCTATTGCACGTTCGTTAAGACCGATCCGAGCCAGCCTTCAGGCAAGGGCATTACCTGTCTGATTATTGAGAAGGATACGCCGGGATTCACGATCAGTAAGCCTATGGAAAAGATGGGTCTGCATGGGGATCCGACTGTTGAGCTGTATTTTGAAAATGTTAAAGTTCCCAAAGAAAATGTTCTGGGAGAGATCAACGACGGGTTTAAGGTGGCCATGGGGCTGCTGGCCGGCGGGCGTATTACCATTGGCGCCCAGGGGCTGGGGATCGGCGAAGGTGCTTTGGAGTATACCGTGAATTACATTAAGGAACGTAAGCAGTTTGGCAAACCGTTGGCCGCTCAGCAGGGCGTACAGTTCATGGTGGCGGATATGGCGACGGCTTTGGACGCCGCTCAGCTCATGGTTTACCGGGCCGCCTGGCTGAAGGATAACAAGCTGCCTCACAACAAGGAAGCGTCTATGGCGAAAAGGTTGGCTACCGATACCGGTATGGAAGTGACGACCAATTGCGTTCAGCTGATGGGCGGCTATGGGTATTGCAGAGAATATCCGATCGAGCGCATGATGCGGGACGTTAAGATTACTCAGATCTATGAAGGATCCAACCAGATCCAGAGAATGATTATTGGCCGGGAAGTTATTGGAAGGTTCTAAGCATTTGGCAGTTGACAATTGCTCATTGACAATGAAACACGTAACACGTAACACGATACACGAAACACGTAACACGAACAAGCGAAATGGAGGAGGGGGATTATGGCTCAACCGAAGAGAATCAGTTTACAGGAAGCGGCCGGATTGATTCAGAACGGGGATTTCATTACCTTTAGCGGCTTTACGATTTGGCGGAGGCCGATGGCGCTGGTTTATGAAATGATCCGGCAAGGGAAAAAAGATTTGCACTTGTTTGAGGTTAACGGCGGTACCCATACGGAAGTTCTGGCGGGAGCGGGAAGCGTGAAAATCTGGGAATCCTGCTGGGTCGGTCATGAGCTTTATGGCAAATTGGGTGAAAGCATCGCCGCGGGGCAGATTGACAAGAGCATCATTGTTGAGGACTATAGCCACGCTCATGTTGTGGCCCGGTTGCTGGCAGGGGCTTACGGACTGCCGTTTATGCCGACAGCTTGCGCTATGGGAACAGATATCCTCAATCCGGAATACGATATGCTGAAAAAAGCCGGTCTGCGTGACGGCAGCAACCCGAAGATTCCTACCCAGAAGTATACCGTTGCCCAGGATCCTTTCTTTGGCAAGGGAGACATTCTGCTGATGCCGGCCGCCAACCCCAATTGGGCTTTGGTCTATGCTTCTATGGCCGGCGACGATGGCACACTTCGCATGAACGCCCAGACATACACCGATGCGGAAGCCATCAAGGCGGCTGATAAAGTCATTGTTGTCGCTGAAGAAATTGTACCTGCCAGCTATCTGCGCAGTGAACCCAAAATGAATATAGCCAGCGGCTATGAAGTCGATTATATCGTGGAACAACCTTGGGCCGCTCATCCCACCGGATCACAGGGATATTATGATACAGACGGCGCGTTTATCAAGAAGTTTTACGCGGCTTCGAAGACGAAAGCCGGTTATGATCAATGGGCTGAAGAGTGGATCTTCGGTGTTAAAGATCATGCGGAATACCTGGAGAAACTTGGCGTAACCAAGCTGGAGTCCTTGCGGGCGAATTCGGCTTTAGGCTATTCCACCAGGATCAAAAGGGGGACGAGATAATGGCAGCAAGAGAAGGGTACGCGCAAGCGGGCGAATATAAGAGCATCGATTTGTTGGCAGTAGCCGCAGCCAGGGAAGTGACGGACGGGGATGTTGTTTTTGCCGGTACCGGGCTGCCGATGCTGGCCATTATGCTGGCTCAACAAAAGAGCGCCCCTAATGCGGTTTGTATTTATGAAGCCGGCAGCATTGACGGCAAGCCGATAGATTTGCCGACCTCGGTGGGAGACGCGCGCTGTGCCACCAACGCCACTGTCGCGGCGGGTTTAACGGAAGCCTTCTATGGGCAGCTGCATTCCGGCAGCGTTGATCTGGCTTTCTTGGGCGGAGCGGAAGTGGACAAGTACGGCAATGTTAACACCACCGTGGTGGGAGATTACGCCAACCCCAGTAAGCGCTTTACCGGCAGCGGCGGCAATCCGGATATTAACTCCCTGGCCAGGCGCACAGTGTTTATCATGGTTCAGGAAAAACGGAGATTCAAAGAAAACGTTGACTATATCACGTCTCCCGGCTGGTGGGTGAAGAAATGGCCGGAAGGCAAACTGGTGCCGAAAAAAGAAGTTTATGGCAAGTATTTCTTTGGCGGGGTTGACGCGATTATTACGGATATGGGTGTTTTCCGTTTCGATGAAGATGGGATCATGTATCTGGATACGGTTCATCCGGGGTTCACAGCGGAGCAAGTTAAGGATAACTGCGGTTTCGAGCTGAATATTTCCCGGGTTTCCGGTGAAACTTTGCCGCCGACTTATGAGGAGTTGGATCTGTTGTATAAGGTTGTGGATCCGGAGGGGATCTTCCTGCCTTGATGGATTGAGGGACCAGCATAAGACTATTGTGTTTGGATCAATAACGCTGCCGATATGGCGGCGTTATTGGTATTTTGGCACAAGTTGTTTCTAACGGAGGAATGAGATAGGAATTATGAAGAAACGCGGAGAATATACATCCTGAATCATTCCAAAACATGTTCTGTGGAGGTTGCGATGATGAGAGACGCGGTTCAGACGATCGGGAACTTGATTGATAAACAAAGTGTTTCATTGATTAGTTCTGTGGACATTGACGGATTTCCCAATACGAAGGCTATGCTGCCGCCGAGAAAGCGGGAGGGGATAAAGAGTTTCTGGTTTACAACGAACACATCCTCCATGCGGGTGGCGCAATACCAAGACGATCCCAAAGCGTGCATCTATTTTTTTGACAAAAGGTTCTTTCGTGGCGTTATGCTGAAAGGGATTATGGAAGTCCTGGAAGATGCCGCAAGCAAGGAAATGATCTGGCAAGAGGGTGATACGATATATTACGCAAAAGGTGTTACGGATCCGGATTACTGTGTTTTGAAATTTACGGCGCAATCGGGTCGGTATTACGCCAATTTTCGTTCAGAGGATTTTGATATTGAGTAAGGAAGGAGGCATTGTCAATGGACAATGGACAATGGACAATGGACAATGTGAGAATTTAGCCGATGACACAATGGTTTCATGTCATGAAGTCCCTTATTTATGAGAGGATAGCCTTCACCATTGTCCGTTGTCAATCCTACCATCTTGTGTTCCTCATTGTCCATTGTCCATTGTCCATTGTCCATTGTCCACTGCCCCTCCGGCTGGGGTCTGATCTGTAATTTGTATTTTCGACAAAAAATTATTATTTACAACAGCAGCAAAATGTAGGATAATAGGAGTAGTACGACGAGGTATGTGGACATACAATAAAATGTATCCGTACCCTTGGTTGTACAATAACGTTGAAAAGGGAGAGTGTAACTATGGAAACCAGAAGCATTCCTGTAGCGATTATCCTTAGTATTGTGACTTGCGGGATTTACTTTTTCTACTGGATTTTCAAAACCGCGCAGGGCTTTGATGGCGCTGCTACCCAGGAGAAGGTTGGCACCACGCCGGGCATAACCCTTCTGTTAATTATCGTCACAGGCGGTATTTATGGGTATTATTGTTATTACAAGTGGGGTCGCGCCACGTCCGAAATCTCTGCCCGCTATGGACGTGAAGATAATGACAGAGCCGTTCTCTATCTGATCCTGGCTATTGTCGGACTTTCCATTGTCAACCTGGCGTTGATCCAAAGCGATTTCAACAATTGGGTGTCTCGTGGCCAATAGGCGCACCAAGCTTCTTAAGGAGCGGGAAAGTGAGTTCATGTCCTGGGCGTTGTTATGAAAAGCATTCTTGGACGGGTGCGTCACCCCGCATCAAAGTGGCAGCGCGCGCTGAATGTTGCCGTTTTATTGGTTCTGCTTATGCTCGTTTTCGTTCTGCTTAAGCTTGTTCATCAGGCATTTGGTATTGGGATTCCCTGTCCGCTGAATGCTGTTACAGGTCTTTTTTGCCCGGGATGCGGCATGTTTCGTGCTGTTAACGCGTTGCTGCGGGGCGACCTGTGGCAAGCTTTTCGGTATAACGCGTTTTCTGTGATCTTGTTGCCGTTGCTTCTTATCTTTGGAGCCCGCGAAGCGGCCCGGTATATCCGAGCCGCTTCGTTCGTGCCGTCCGGCCGCTGGGAAATGAGACTCTGTATGGGCATTGCCGTTGTGTGCGTGGTCTACGGGTTCTTACGAAATGTACCGTTTTTCGCGATTTTGCAGCCGGTGAGCCTGTAATCGAGGCGTGGGCCCGAATACGACCCGCTATACCAAATTTTCTGTTCGTATGAGATTGCGATTCTTTGGTCTTTACAATCCATGTTGTTCTGAGATCAAAAAGGAGGTGTTCTTTATGTTTCGTCACACTCTGCCTTACCGTCCTCTCTACTTTCTCTCTGCGCTGGGTGCGGGAGGCTTGATGGTTTCTGTGTTCATGTATTTCATGTTTTTGGTTCCCCATCCTGACACACCAATGCCTACTTTCAGCCATCTGGCGGATGTTTTTGCGAATGGGAGCGTCCTGTCTATAGTCCTGGTCTCGATAGCCATTGCCGGTATTGTGCTCTTGGCAGGACTCCACTTCATCCTGCTGACCGTCAACTTGAGGGCTCACTTCAAGTTTCGGCGCACAGAAGATTTTCAGAAGCTGCTTTCTTCCAACGGCGAGGTCACTCTAATGGCCATTCCTCTGACACTGGCTATGACCATCAACGTGCTCTTTGTCGGCGGCGCGATTGGGGTCCCGGGGCTTTGGAATCATGTTGAGTCTCTTTTCCCTTTCTCCCTGGCGGGATTCGCCGCGGTGGGTATCTATGCCCTGGCTATTTTTGGGCGTTACCTGACGCGCATTATGAGCAGCACTGAATTCAATTCTGAGGACACCAACCACTTTTCTCAGATACTCCCGAGTTTCACCTTCGCCATGGTTGCCGTTGGTTTTGCCGCGCCGGCTGCCATGAGCCACAATATTACGGTTTCGGCTTTAGGCATGGTTGGGGCGTTTCTCTTTGCGTCCGCTTCGGTTATCTGGGCCATGATCAATCTCCCCGTAAGCATGGGAATGATTCTGCGCAAAGGCATGGCCAAGGAGGCCGGCCCGACACTTTGGATCGGTATTCCTATTCTCACCCTGTTAGGGATCACCTTCGTGCGTGTCGGTTCAGGTCTTGGTCACAATTTCTTAGGTGGCGTCAATCTGTCACCGCCGTTGACCCTGGTCGTCCTGGGTTTGTTCCTTACCGCACAGGTTCTCATGGGCCTTCTCGGCTGGTCCATCATGCACCGCCAGCGTTATTTCTCTGACTATGTCTTTGGTGATAAGAAATCCATTGCCACTTATGGGCTCGCATGCCCCGGCGTCGCTTTCTTTGTTCTTAGTATGTTCTTTCTCGACTGGGGATTGGTTCGTACAGGGGTTTTGGTCAAATACACCGCGCCTCATATAACGTTGGTTGTACTTGCGGGTGTTGTTCAGGTCGTTACCATTGCTCTTATTCTCAAACTAAACAACAGACTGTACGGTGGTTCAGCCACGAAAACAGACGCCAAAGTGAAAAAGAGCGAAACCCCATAGAATGTGACACGATAAGGATTGTTTCCGGATATCTAAGGCCATAGCCGTTCAACGGCAGCGGTTATGGCTTTGGGGATAGTATAAACATGTCGACTCTGGCAAGAATACTATCATGGCTAAAGTGTACCGCATCTATTACTGTGTGGAACACCCACACTTAGATAATCAAATCAAGTATTTCCGCACACGCAAGGCGGCGCAGGATTACTGCGATAAATACATGCCGGACTCGATGCCGATCGAGGCCGTCTTTGATGTAGAAAAACATCAGTCTGACATCAAGATGATAGAGCTTATCCTGACGAATGAGGAGGAATCGTCCACCGAAACGGAATGGCTGAATCGGCATGATACATAACGGAAGGCGTCCCCGGCATCCTTGACAACCATATTTTACCAAAATCATATGTTTGCGTTCCTCGTTGCTTTTTGCTATACTATTTTAGTGACTCGATGTGGGCTTGATGTTTTGTGGTTGGGCTCCGATAATGAGTCGGAAAATGGGTAGGTGGCCGAGTGGTTAAAGGCGGCAGACTGTAAATCTGTTCCGAGAGGTACGGTGGTTCGAATCCATCCCTACCCACCATTTCATACTGTGTGCCGCATATGATTATCGCGGGGTGGAGCAGCGGTAGCTCGTCGGGCTCATAACCCGAAGGTCGTCGGTTCAAATCCGGCCCCCGCAACCAAAGAAAGTCAGGAGCCGTCCGGGGTTGCCGGATCGGCTCTTTTGTTTGACACGCAATATTTGATTTTTGACACGCATTTTGACACGCATACTTATTCCACAATTCCATTAAGTGCGTCTGCGGCTGATCTCTCCATATCATCAAGAACGTGCTGATACCTTTTTGTCATGCTACGCTTGAATTTGATTGGGCAGAAGGAAGAAGCGGTCATATCATCGCGATTGACAAGGTTGATGCAAGGTAAGGGCTTGGTAAGGGGGTTCAAACAGTTCTTGCGTTCGACTTAATTTCCGTATATGCTGTGTATTGTATATCGCTAACCGAGGAATGAGGGAACGAAGCTAAATTATGCGCGGTGACATGTTGTGAATGTAGAGGAAAATCACCAAGTTTTGCTTGTCCTCACTGCGATAAACCTATTGAAGGGTTGCCATTCGATGCCGAAAAGGGGCAATGCTCAGAATGCAAAAACGAAGTGTACTTGACTGATATGATTGGGTTCCACTTAGATATGAGCGAAGATAGTGCTCCAGATAGCGTAGCCTCGGCATATATGATGATCCTTGAAACGTTGATGCTGTTTACGATCATCAGGATTCTATGGCACCACTCAGATAAAGCTCTGTTTTCTAATAGGCTGTTCATCAAGGATGGTCCATTAACGTTCAGAAGTCAATATTCCAAGCTGGTTCCTAAAATACGTCGTTTTTTTGAATACACAAAATTGCGGAATCGTCCAATCCATATCATAGGGCAAGAAAAGACAGGTAGATTCTTTGATCATCTCACAAGTATTGCGAAATATATATCCCCTATACAAATTGATGACATGCCTTCTCTCGCTGTATTGTCGCACGATTATGTTCGTTCAGAAGTATTACGGACTAATTTGCCAACTCCTTATGGAAAACGTACTAACTGGGGCGAAAAGGTATATGCTAAATTGGATCCCGGTTCCAGTCTTGTTCTTAATATACCTACTGGCGAAGGGGAATACATAGATGATCCCAATTATCCTTTGGTCGATGATTTATTGGGCCTGGATAGAATTATGGCAACACTTCCAAGCTTATTAAGTCGCAAATTTGAAGGGGCTTTATTTCCTGTTGAGTTGGCTAATGGTGTGGCATCCATGTCAAGTTATCCGTCTGCAAAAGTGTTAGAGCGGTTTCTAGAAAACAATTAATGCTTATACATTTGTTATTGATCTGATCACAAAAATCAAAATCACGACAGAAACGAGATTTGTGTTATACTTGAGAGAGATAATTTGGTAAGGCTTGGTTGTTATGATGTCAATTTGAATAATCGGTTATGGGGGTGGTGCATGTTGAGAATTTATATGGATGTTTGTTGCCTGAACCGTCCCTTTGACGATTTGTCGCAGGATAGGATTTATCTTGAAGCTGAAGCCATCCTTTCGATTATATCACATTGCGAAAAAGGCGAATGGACTCTTATCTCAAGCGGTATAATAGAATTTGAGTTGTCAAAGCTATCTAACTCAGAACGGCTTGAACAAGTACAGACGCTTTATGCCGCCGCAAGCGAACGGATCAAATTAACAGAACCAGCAGAGAAGAGAGCCGCATTCTTTCAGCAAAACGGCCTAAAGCCCTTTGATAGTTTGCATTTGGCGGTAGCTGAAGCGGCTGGAGTGGATGCACTCCTAACGACTGACGACCGATTTTTACGGATGGCGAATAGAATAGATGTGAAAACCAAGATCACAAACCCGGTGACCTGGTTAATGGAGGTAATGAAGAATGAAAAGTAACATGGCATTAGATGTGCGTAACCCTGCACAAGTCCGCAAGGCGGGCATAACAGCATTACAAAAGGAATTAGGGACAGTCGGAGCGACATATTTTCTTCGGCAATTCAGCACCGGACAAGGTGATTATACTGCTGAGCGTGATGCTCTATTGCAAGGGCTTACGTTGGACGAAATTATTAAAAGTGTTCGGGAAATTGATGAATCTGATTCAGGAGTGGGTTGATGGAATCAACCCCTATAAAGACGGCTGGGATAAAGGCGAAGCCTTCCAGAGAACAGGTTGAAGCTTCCAAAGTCTTGTTTATAGATGATGATCCTCAAACCCAGGAACTCAGAGAAAACCAGGGAAAATTTTTTATCCGCACTGCGGTTCTTTTGTAACTCGTCAACGCACAATCGAATATTCTAAATTGTACAGAACAAATTTTGGTTTGAAGATTCATTGTGCGCACGTATGAAGACAAAGAAGGGATCGCTATGGCCGTGAAATTTTTCCAAAATCTTGGCCGCAATACCATGCAGCCTCCTCCGGAGGGAAGTCCCATCCCGCAAAGTGGGGCGGAATGGAGAGTTCAGACGGGCCCAAGAGGGCCGACGGGTCCGCAAGGCCCCATGGGATATGAAGGCCCCATCGGACCCCAAGGGCCACAAGGGGAACGAGGAGAAGGAGGCCCTGCCGGCCCCATGGGATATCAAGGGCACCAAGGAGAACAAGGACCTCAAGGTGAGCGGGGACCCCAAGGGGACCAAGGTCCTCGGGGTGAACGGGGTATCCAAGGGGAACAAGGATCTCAAGGCGAACGGGGACCCCAAGGAGACCAAGGTCCTCAAGGTGCGTCAGGTCCTCAGGGAATACCCGGGCCCACCGGTCCCAGCGGGTTGGGTAACATGATCTGTGTCTCCACAGACACGCCGCAGATGTTGCGTCTTGACGCCGGGGCGGTCTTATGCGGCGCCAAATCCCGCGGTGGCATTGATACATCTTCCGGAACTCTGACAGACAGCCCGGAGTTATCCCGTTACGCCGTACTGGCGTTGCGAGACAGCTACATTACGGATATAGGCGTCTGTTTCCATCTTTGCTACAACGATAACGCGGAAGGCCAATGCGACATTATTGCTCAGATCTGGTGTGCCTGCAATACCGACAGCAACTTTAAACCCTTGGCTGACGCCGTTATCAGAATTCCGGTACCCACAGGCAGCCAACAACCCAATAAATGCTTTGCTGACACCATAGCTTTGGAGAACCCGATTTATGTTCAGGCCGGATCGCGTCTGATCTACAGCATAAGCATAGAGTCGCCGGATGTATCCACAGACAAGACAATAGGAACCTGCGCGAACGGAGGTTATATACTCAAACAATAATTAAACAGTATATTCACCTGGTACGCCACCACCGATATGAAGGTCGGCACAGACAGTTTGAGTGCCAGCTTAATGTCCGGGCTTAGCTCAAGGCGAAACCTGTACCGATACCCCACCTTAATCACAGCTGGGACCAGGATTAACGCTTGGAGGGACAATCCCAAAAGGCTCGCGAACAAAAGCCCGGTAACCGCGAAGACACGGCCCAGAACACAGACATAGATAATGACCACCAAGCTGGAAGGCAGCGAGACCAGGGCCGGCAGCTTGAAACGCCATTGGGACTGTAAGATGGCCTGGAATATATAGTTCAGACCGTAGAAGAACATAATCGGCATCAGAACCCGCAAAGAGAAAGACAGATAATCCGAGCGAATTTGTGGTGATAGTTGGCGCTGTTTGGTATGAGTTCGTTTTCGGTTATGACGATACTGATGACTTGCTTGATGTCTGCGTATTTTTCGCTCTTGCCAATCTGTTCTGTGATCATCTTGGCATCATAATAGGCGATTCTTTCCCGCATGTATCTAATAGGGGACAGAGACAATGTGGGCTCGTAACAGTCCCCAGGGAGGGTTGGGCTTCGGAAGAACCCAAAAGCCCGCGCATTCATTTCCCCATTTCATGGGCTACGTCAGGCGGGGGATTGGGTTCTTCCTCTCTCCAACCCTCCCTGGGGCCTCGATGTTATGTGTTCTTATGCTTTCTGTATTCCCCTGAATTGTAGGTTTTTTGGGGGTTGTGCCAGGATTATTGTCCGAAGTTGAGGCTCACTTGTCCTCGCTAAGGCGTGCCCGCAGTTCCGCGATGAGCAGCCACTTTTCGCGATAAGCCTTTTCGCCTTCGGCTTTGCCTTCGGCCCTGCCGGTGTCTCTTGCCCATTCTTCACGGCTCTCATTATCCATCCGCTCCTTCTCACGGGCTTCGTAGAGAAGGCGGGTTCTTTCATCTGCGGATAATTCCATGAGCCGTACAACGGCTTTCTTGATTAAGGGATCTTTGTTGGCTACAGCT
>WRHI01000029.1 GCA_009783315.1 Peptococcaceae bacterium | reverse complement strand
GATAAGCACTGAAAGCATCTAAGTGCGAAACCAGCCTCAAGATGAGATTTCCCACAGAGTTAATCTGGTAAGACCCCTGAAAGAAGATCAGGTAGATAGGCCGGGAGTGGAAGTGCGGTGACGCATGGAGCGGATCGGTACTAATAGGTCGAGGTCTTGACCTTAATCGGAGTTCGGGAATCGGAGTCCGGAGTTCGGTATACGGTATACGGTATACAGAATACGGTATATGGAAAACGGAATACGGAGCTCGAACCCTCAAAGGTTGCGGATGCGAAGTTAAAGTTGCGGAGACTTGAATTATGCGGTTTTGAGAGAACAGGACATTCGCGGGTTCGCGGTTCGTGATTCGAGGTTCGAAGGGGCAGAGGCCCCCGAACCAAAGGATTATCGAACCAGCGGATCACGAACCACGAACTCTCAAGCAGATCTGGTGGCTATACCGGAGGGGTCCCACCCGTTCCCATCCCGAACACGGTAGTTAAGACCTCCAGGGCCGACGATACTTAGCGGGAAAATAGGTCGCTGCCAGATACGAGAAAAGAGGCTGTCGCACTGAGTGCGACAGCCTCTTTTGTGGGGTGCGCCCGGATAAACAAAGGGTGAAAACCAATGGGGTTTTACAACCGGGATTAGGGGTTCTCCTGTTGATTTTTCTTGTGCACTCTGTGAGCATACACGGTGATGGCAACTAAGCCCACATACAAGCCGGCGAGAGGAATGATGAAGTTGAGAGGGGCGGGGATGAAAACGCCTATGAGACACAAGACACCGGCGCCAAACCATATCCGGCCGCCGAAGCGATGGGTTTTGATCCAAACGAACTCGTTGGATAAAGTCCAGGGCAGACAAATCCCGAAGGCATAGTTAAGTTTGACTTTTGGCAGATAGTTACCGAGATACATCATCACGATGCCCATCGATATGAGGAGAAGAATGTTGACCGGTGTTCTAAGCCGGAAGGCGGTTGTGGCCATGACAACAAGCAGCAAGACCATCATCAGATTCATTAGAACCATCAGGTTGGGATATATTTTGCCGGATTTTTCAATATTGCCGCCTTTGGGTATTAGATGGGGCAGGACACGGAATCCGACAGTCAGCAGCAGGGAGAGAACGGGTGCGGCAAATATATTGATCCGGTCTCCGAAGGCGGCGCTGATGCCGCCGGCGTTCCATCGGATGGGGACTTTTTCTGGAAGATATCGATACAATATGGCTGCCGCAGCGAATTCCAGCATCGCGATAGCGAGGGATATGATAAAGGCTTTTTTCATGAATCGCTGCCTCCTTTCAAGTTCATCATCCAATTCATAACATCTTCGAATAAAGAGGTGTTCAGTGAGTAGATGATGAAGGTGCCCTTTCGCGCACCGTCAATCAGCCCTGCGTTTTTCAGGACGGATAAATGATGGGAAATCGTTGCGTCGGTCAGGTCAAACCCCGCCGCGATCTCTCCGGCATTGAGTTGTTTGTCCTTTAGCATATCCAAGATTTTTCGCCGGACAGGGTCGGACAGCGCTTTCAGCGTCTCTGTCATAGCCATATAAGGATTACCTCTTTCCCGGGTTGAGCACCAATGGGATCATCCGGTTTCTCAAGCAGTGGCTGCCGGCTCCCTTTGTTGCTTGAGGAACAGCGGGATGACGTAGACCGCCAGTGAGAGAACAAACATCAGATTCAACAACAAGTTATCTGTCCACACTTGGAACAACGGTACGACGGCCCGCACCACCCAGAAAACGATATGCACGACCAGCAGGCCAGTTCCGAGGCTGTCGGCTGCGAAAGTCCGGGCGCCGAAGATCATCAGCAGGCCAATACCAACCATATAGATGATCAAGGCATTATTGAGCAAGGTGATCAGATTGCCGGCGTAGATCATCGCCGCGTCGTTCATAACAGCGCCGTCGGGCAGTACGGCCGAAACCGACGTGGGATCAAAAGCCGTCGGCAAAAACATCATGACGTGTAGTGCCCCCCACAGAATGGAGACGATCCCACCGATGACAAACCAGAGCTTTCGTGTTTTTTGCATGTTAACGGGCTCCTTTCGCTGCGCGGAAAGCGCATGTTGCTATATTTAGATGAACATCTATATATAATTTAACATGCGTCTAAATATATGTCAACAGCCTTTGTTTATGCCAGGGGGCCTCGAAAGGGGGATGTCGAAAGGGGGAGACGCCTACTGTCGCGGAGGGCCAAGGAGCAGGTTGGGGACCGGGATAATCCAAAGCCCGCTCAATAATGGCGGGTCATTCCTATAAACGTCCGGCTAAATGCAAAATGGATTATCCCTGTCCCCAACCTGCTCCTCGGCCCTCGATGAAAAGAGGTCGTACGCGGTTTTTTGTGCCCATGAATTGGCTTCTTATGGAGACTATTGCGATCTATCGATTGCATCCTTCCGGATTCTGTCCTACTTGATCTGTTTCCCTATACATATATTTTACTTTCTTTTGCTTCCCAGTTGACAATTAAGCAGCATGATGGGGTTATGTGAAAAACTTAGCATTACGCCTATTAGAGAAGAGGGGCTTGTCATGGAAACGGCGATGCGAATAATGATGGTGAAGATGAGGATGAGAATAGTAAAGACGGATATGTTGATGATTATAATGAAGCTGATGGTGAAGCTGAAAGATAGGTAACCATAACTAAGCCTTGAGGCGGTCGCTTGTTTTTGGGGTTTTTGCCGCTATGATTTTTTGGGGCGGGATATATACCACTACTGGCGGGGTTGATATTCCTCGTCCAGACGCCGCTCGATTTCTTCGTCGCTCAGATCATATTTTTTGCTCATGCGGCGGGCTGTTTCCCGCTGCTCATAAAAATAACAGCGGCGCTGTTCCCTTGAAACCGCGTTTTTCCGGTGGCGGCGTAGTGCCCGAAAGAGAAAATAGGAACCGGCGCCGGTGATGAGAAGCATGAGCAAGGCTGTTAAGGGTGAACCGAACCCAAAACCGATAAACATTTTTAACCAACTCCGTTTCATCATGAGTATAGCCAATTTTTTGATAATTGAAAAAACATATATAGTAGAGATATAATAGAGATTAAGAGGGATGTTCTTTTGAAGAGGTTATTGAGTTTTGGGAGGGTGCTATGGGTTCTGGGCGTGACGGAGTCGATCTCGAAATCAGCCGCGAACTGGGTCGCGAGCTGGGCAATGGGTTCGGTGATGAGTTCCTTGACTTGATAAAAGACTTGCGCCGGGAGATGTGCGGGATCGGGCGGCGGATTTTTGCGCGGCGGTTGGTCTCCGGCAAAAGCGGCAACATCAGCGTGCGTGTTCCGGAACATGATTGTTGGCCTGGGGGGTTCTTGATTAAAGCTACTGACAGGTCTTTTGACGATATGAACGAGAATGAGTTTTTGCTGGTTAATGATCAGGGGATCGTTCTGGCGGGCCGGGGTGAGCCTTCCGGGGAGATGGGATTTCACAGGGGTATTTATCTGGCGCGTCCGGAGGTTCAGGCGGTTGTACACGGGCATTCGGCTTGTGTCACGGCTTATGTGATGGAAGCAGGGGATTTGCCCGTGGTGACGGAGGAAGCGCGGCACAGTTTGCAACGAATTGGGTATATCGATTACGTCACCCCAAGAACGCCGGAACTGGCCGCGCTGGTAACGGATGTGTTTCGCGGGGATTTGCGGGCGGCGGTGCTGCGGAATCATGGGTTTGTGACGGTGGCGAGGTCTTTGCGGGAGGCTTATTATTTGGCGGATGCTTTGGAGGAAAATGCTAAGGTGGCTTGTGTCAGAAGAATGCTGAGATAGTCCCAGTCCCGGTCCCAATCCCAATGAGGTCTTAAAGGAGCGATGATAATTATGGCCAAAGGAATGACGTTTGCCTTCAACGGTACGGAATTCACGGTGGAACCGGTCAAAATCGACCGCAGGAAACTCTATGGATGGAGCGAGATTCACGCTTTTGACGACGACGGCAACGAGTGTGTGCTGGTTGCCACCGACGCATCGGGCACCGTTGTTATTCCCAAGGGTGGTGTTGGTCTGGGCATGGTGTCCGGCGACGGCAAATGGGTTGCGCGCAGCCAGATTAAGACTGTCACAACGGACGGTCGCGACGCGGTGATGACGCCTTCGTCTTATGGTAAGGTGAATTTGCTGGCGGAAAAAGTTGCTATGGAGCAGCTTCTTGATTGCTCGATTACGTCTTTTTATCATTTAAGGGATGCCGATCCCGCTCTAATTGCTTTGATTGGGGACGATATTTATACCTTTGCCTATTGTTACCGGGATAGTTATGAAACGTCGCCGGCTTTTCTGCTGGTGTCGGAGATTAATGGGAAGCGGGAGCTTTTTATGCTGGTTGGGGCGGAGAATGTTTTCGAGTTCATCGGGCTCAATGAAATCGCCGTGGCGGATGAGGGCGATGTGGAGGATGATGACGACAGCGATGACATTGATTTTTCCATGCTGTAATGGGTTTAGATCTAAGCAGGGGGTGCGGCCATGAGAACGGTTAATATAACCAATGAGAAAAAACGAGACGCCCAGGTGTGTATGGAGGCGGTTAAAAAACCGTCCGACATCAGGCGTGTTCTTGCCGATGGCGGGGAGTACATGAATATTAAGGTTCTGAAGCAGAATCTGGCTTTGGCTTTCGAGACCCTTAGCCAAAGCTATGACGATTTGAGGCAGATGGGGGAGGCTCTTATGGCCGGAGACCCTGAGATCGATATGGAGATTATTGGCAAGAAAATTGGGGAGACGCAGAAGCTTTATCTTGACCGGTATAACAAGATTGCTTACCGCGTGAATATGACTCAAATCATTAGGGATGCTCAGGGCAACGAGAGAGAGCGCCGGGATCTTGCTAAGGCGATGTCCAATGTGACGGGGGAATCCATTATTCAGTGGACGGGCAAGAAGTTTCCGAAGAGGGATATTATCCGTAAGTTTGTTTTTCAACGGAAGCTGCAGTTGAAGCATATCAGCGGGCTGACGTATGATTTTTTGTATGATATGGCGAAGAGCTTGCATGAGTCGGAGGCAATGATGTTTATTGGCGGCGGGAAGAAAGGCAATGAGCCCCTGATTCTGACCCAGGGGGGCGAGCCTTACCGGGGGTTTTTGGAGGGGCGGATCAAGGAGGAGACTTATTGCCTTATTCTGCATTTGACAAATATGGAAATGAAGATTATGGATGCCGGTCCGGCGGCGGGGGGTGATGCGTCATGATGATTGATAGGAGCAAGATGACGGCGATGCACGGCTATTTTGAAGGGGCCGCTGATGCGGTGGATCAGGAGAGCGCCCAGAAGGCGATTGCTTATAAGAAGGATGTTTGCAAAAACTATATCAATGTGAGCAGTGATCAGATTGATTTCCGTCTGGGAGGCAGCGAGTTCTATGTGACCCGCAAGTATGACGGGGAGATGAATGTGATTTTCTATGACGGGGCGGGAGATCAGATGGCGCTGATTAACCGTTCCGGGCGGATTCGTGTGGGGTTGGCTTGTTTGGAGGACGCCCGGGCTGCGCTTAAAGCTGCCGGGGTTGGGCAGGCTGTCTTGCCGGCGGAGCTGTATGTGGATGAAGGAGCGGGGCGGACCCGGGTTTTTCATGTGTTGTCAGCTTTGGCGGATGCGGGTCAGGCCGCGGAGCTGCGGTTGGCGGTTTTTGATATTTTGGAGTTGGATGGGGTCTTCCGGGCCAATTCTTATGGGGAGACCCACAGGAAGATCAGCGATATTTTCGGTGGGGCGCGGCTTTGCGGCCCGGTGGAATGCCGGAAGTGTGCGGGTAAGGCGTCGGTGAAGGAGATTTACACCGAATGGGTTGAGCAGGGCGGGGCGGAAGGGTTGGTGGTGCGCACCGAACTGCCGCTGGTTTACAAGGTGAAGCCTAGGCATACCATTGATGTGGTGGCTGTTGGGTATTCGGAGGGAACCGGGGAGAGCAAGGGGCAGGTGCGGTCGCTGCTGCTGGCGATGATGCCGCGGCCGGGGGAGGCGCGGCAAGGTGAATTCTGTAATTCCCTGCAGATTATTGGTAAGACCGGCAACGGGTTCAGTGATGAGGCCCGGCGCGATCTGTTGAAGCGGCTGGAACCGCTTACGGTTGCGTCGGAGTATATTGAAACGGATTCCAATCATGTGGCGTTTCATATGATTAAGCCGGAGCTTGTGCTTGAGCTGATGATTAATGATGTGCTTTTTGATACATCTGTGGGGTTCATTCATAACCCGGTGCTGGGATTTGAGGAGGGTCAGTATATCCGCAAGGGCAGTGTGCGGGGGATCAGTGTGGTGTTTCCGATTTTTGTGCGTTTCCGTGAGGATAAGCAAGCTGTTTATGAGGATATCCGCTTGGAGCAGATTAATGAGTTTTCTTATGTTGATCCGGCGGCGAAAGTATCCGCGTTGGCGGATTTGCCGGCTTCGGAGGTGATCAGGCGCGTGGTTTATAAGAAGGAGTCGGGGACGAAGTTGATGGTGCAGAAGTTCATGGTTTGGCGGACGAATAAGCAGTCTGACGAGTATCCCGGTTATGTTTTTCACTATACCAATTTCAGTTCGGAGCGGAAGGAGCCTTTGCAGCGCGAGGTGATGGTTTCGGATGATGAGGAACAGATTCTGGAGCTGTTTGGGCAGAGTTTGACGGAGAATGTGAAGAAGGGGTGGACGGAGGTCGGGAGTTCATGAGGTGCCGGTACATGGACGAGTGGATTACGGATATGGAAGAATGCCCAAGCAGTCTTATTGACATGACCTGGTGGGATGAACTTGCTTTAGGAGATCCTTATATAAAGGTGGTTTCAGAACCTGAGTTCTATAAAAGGCCGGGTTCTCAAAGTTATCATGTCGTCTACAGAGCGGACGGTGTTATTCTAAAATATATTTGCTCCACGTAAAGGGAACATAGACAATGGCCATATGGACAATTGATCCGCAGGGCTGAAGGACAACAGCCTTGTCCATTAGTCCACAGGCTGAAAGATATCAGCCTTGTCCATTGACAATTGTCCATTGTCCATTGTCCATTGTCCATTGTCCATTGTCCATTGTCCATTGTCCATTGTCCATTGTCCATTGTCCAATTACCCGTCTGCAAACTCACTTTTCCCATACACCCGACCCAGAATGGTCGCGACAATATTGATCGAGATTACAACAACAAGCAGCACAACACCTGTTGCTGCTGCCTCTTCAGGGTAGCCGTGAGAGGCAAAGTAGTACACATCCAGGGCCAGACTGGTTCCGGACGAAGTGATGTTTTGCGGCATTTTATCGGTTACCATGCCAATGGTAAGAATCAAGACCGCGCTTTCTGAGATCACGCGTCCTATCGCTAAAACCAAGGACGTCACAATACCGTTGGCGGCACAGGGTAGAACCACCGTGAAAATCGTCCGAACTTTTGACGCTCCTAGGGCGAAGCTCCCTTCTCTAAGGGAACGAGGTACAGCCAGCAGGGCTTCCTCCGTGGAACGGACGATAACAGGCAAGATCATAATTGCTAGGGTGATACCTCCGCCAATGAGGGAGTAGTTGAACCCGAGAGCGATAACAAACACCAGATAACCAAAAATTCCGTATACAATTGAAGGGATCCCCGCCAGGGTTTCTGTGGCGATACGAATAAAGCGAATGAGACGGCTTGTGGTGTTCATGTATTCCGACAGATAGATAGCGCTGCCAATACCAATCGGTGCGGCGACGGCGATAGAGATGAGCACCAAATACAGGGTTCCGACAAAAGCAGGTTTAATTGAAGGGTATGGGTCGTAATCACCAAACAAAAGCTGCCAGTTGATATGCTGGGCGCCTCGGGCGAGAATGAATATAATCACAGCCAACAGTGTGATGAGACTGATCACAAGAGCGCTTAGGGCTATAACTTTTAAGGCTTTGTACAGGAAAACCTGCCGGTTGCGGGCGTCATGGAGTGCAAGAATTTTATTGAGAAAAGTTGCTTTTGACGCGCTATGTTTCGGCGGGGTTTGCTCAGGAGGCTGGTTTGGCGGCGCGTTTTTTGCCACGTTTCTCACCTCCCATGAGCAAGGAAAAACTTATGTTCAACAGCAAAGTAAAGACAAACAACATCACTCCGGTAGAAATGAGCGCGGTGAGGGCGTCGCCAGAAAGTTCGAGGGCGCCTAAGGCGATGTTAGCCGTGAGTGTCCGAACCGATTGAAAGAGGCTTGTGGGCATGACCGGCGAGTTGCCGATGACCAAGATGACCGCCATGGTTTCTCCGATGGCGCGTCCTATGGACAGCACGACGGCGGCAAAGACGCCACTTTTGGCAGCCGGCAACATGACTTTGAAAACGGTTTGCTCTTTGGTTGCTCCCAGAGCCAAGGATCCTTCATAGTAGTTTTTGGGGACGGCGTTAAGGGCGTCAAGACTTACGCTGACGATTGTCGGCAGGATCATCACGGACAAGACGAAGCTCGCGGCCAGAATACCGTAGCCCACGCCGCTGGGAGAGATAGTGTCCCGTAAAAAGGGTACGATAATTATCAGGCCGAACAGGCCGTAGATTACGGAAGGAATTCCCGCCAGCAAGTTGATTAGCTGTCGGATGAAGGCGACGGCTCTGGGGGGGCAGAACCTATACAGGCTGATAGCAGTAAACAAGCCGATGGTTATGCCGAAAAGCGTCGATAAAGCTGTGACATAGAGTGATGCCACAATCATAGACAGGATGCCGTAAGCGCCTGTGTGCAGATTCCATTCGGTGCCGAAAAAGTTGCCGGGGCCGATTTTGCCGATAAAAGGCAAACCGCTGGCAAACAGAAACACAATGATGCAACCAAGGGCGAATATTGAAAAAACGGCACAAAACAAAAACACGCCCCGCATGATATGGTCTCTGGCCACAATAAAACGAAAGGTTCTATTCACATTCATAAAGCGCTTCTCCATGGTCGCTCATCACAATCCCAGCGTGAGCGGGAAGCTGGTGCGTCCCGCTCACGTTTCTCGTTGCTGTTGCGATCGTCAGATAATTATTAGGTGTTATTGGTTACTTGATGATGCCGTCCCATTTGGTTATAGAGTTGGCACCTGCTTCAACGTCGTAAATGTTTTTCAGCTGATCCATTGAGATGTTGTCAAGGGGGTTCTTTTCGTTAACAATGACGGCAATACCGTCTTTGCAGACAACATAATGGGTGCATTCGGGAGCTTTGCTGAGGTTGAACTCTTCGCTGATCATGCCGAAGGTGGATACGCCTTCATTGGCGTTTTTGTAACCTGTGCCGCTACCGCCGCCGGAAACTGTAACTTTGACATTGGCCTGAAGTTTTTCAAAGGCGGACGCAAGCTTGATCATCAGGGGCTGCAGAGAGGTTGAACCGCTGATTTCAACGGCCCCGGTTAAGGCGCTGTTGGCAGCGTAAGCCGGTGCGTTGTCAGTAACGGAAACGTACCCTTCGTCAGCGATAATTTTCTGGGCATCACTGGACTGAAGGTACGTATAGAAAGCTTTGTTCGCTTCGGTGTCGAGAACAGATTCCAAATAAACGACGGACAAGGGACGGGAGATCTTGTAGCTTCCGCTTTTAATGTTGGCTGCGGTTGCTTCCACACCCTCAACCTTGAGAGTTTTCACATCGCTGGTGACATAGCCGAGGCTTTCATAGGCAACGGCTGTTGGGTTGCCCCTGACCTCCGAGAGAACGCCGGCTGTCCCGTTCTGAATGATGACGTTGGCCGGGTCGGCCTTGTCTTTCAGGCCAATGAGTTCCATAAAGGCGGTTTTGGTGCCGCTGCCATCTTCGCGGGCGACTATTGATATGTTTTTGGTAGTATCAAAGTCTTTGGTTTCGGTGCAGGCGGTAAAGGCCAAAGCCAGAAGAACCAGCAGAGAAGCGATTAATACATGTCTTTTCATAAGGGATCTTGTCTCCTCGCTAATTTATTGCGCGATTACCCATGATTCTTGGTCGTCACGCTTGGTTATACTATGACAAAGAAAAATCAGAAGCATGTATGCTGATTGTAAAAAGAATGTAAAGTCACCATGGATGAGGGGGAGAAATATGGATCAAACGAGGGAACCGCTTGAACTTCACTTGCTTTTGTGATACGCTTTAATCCAGATCTCAGGAGAGGTGATGGGTTCGTTGCGTGTTCGACTTTGCACAGTTTTTACACAATACACTTCTTTGATACATATTCCCGTTTTATCATATGAATTGGTCGTATAGGAGCAGTTTTCGAAAACAGCCAAGCGTGGGCCTGGAACATAACAAGTAGGAGAATGCAATGATAATGGCAGAGGCAAACACAACCTATTGTTTCGAAGTCAAAGATCTGGATCTGTATTATGATGATCTGTACGCCCTGAAAAGTATATCCATGGATATTGAGCAGTCCCAGATAACAGCGCTGATTGGGCCGTCAGGCTGTGGTAAGTCCACATTCATCAAAACTTTGAACCGGATGAACGATTTGATTGACAACTGCAAAATCACCGGCGAGGTCAAACTGTTTGGTGAAAACATCTATGGGCAGATGGACATCAATCTGTTGCGCAAGCGCGTGGGCATGGTGTTTCAGAAACCCAATCCTTTTCCCATGAGTGTTTATGACAACATCGCCTTTGGGCCGCGTACCCATGGCATAAAATCGCGGGTGGAACTGGAAAAAATTGTGGAGAAGTCTCTGCGGGGGGCGGCGATCTGGGACGAGCTCAAGGACAGACTCAAGAAAAACGCTTTAGGTCTGTCGGGTGGGCAGCAGCAGCGGTTATGCATAGCGCGGGCGCTGGCTGTTGAACCGGAAGTTCTGCTAATGGATGAGCCGACCAGCGCGCTGGATCCAATCTCAACAGGCAAGATTGAAGAACTTTTGCTGACACTGCGAGAGAAATACAGCATCATTATTGTGACTCACAATATGCAGCAGGCCACTCGTATCAGCGACAAAACAGCTTTCTTTCTATTAGGAGAGGTTGTTGAATACAATGATACTGAGGTTATGTTTACCATGCCTCATGACAAACGGACAGAAGACTATATTACAGGGAGGTTCGGATAATGCGCAGTCGTTTTGACGAACAGTTGGTTCAATTGAATAATACGTTGCTGGAGATGGGAGCCTTGATCGAACACGCCATCAACGAGTCCACAAAAGCCCTCATCGCCCAAGATGCCGAAAGCGCACACATAATCATTGAAGGTGACGAGGAGATCGATAATAAGGAACGGGAAATTGAAAGCCTGTGTCTGAAGCTCCTGCTGCATCAACAGCCGGTGGCCAATGATCTGCGTCAGATTTCAACAGCCTTGAAGATGATTACCGATATGGAACGGATAGGAGACCATGCCTCTGATATTGCCCAATTGAGCGTGTACCTTTCCACACAGCCCTATATCAACAAACTCGATCATATTCAGGAAATGGCCAAGGCAACCACCAGAATGCTCAGAGACACTATTGACGCTTTTGTTAAAAAAGACTTGCAACTGGCCAAATCGGTTATTCTTTATGACGATGTTGTTGATGAATTGTATTACGCTATCAAGAAAGGACTCATTAGCCTTGTCCATGAGGATGTCCAAAATGGGGAGCAGGCTTTTGACCTTATGCAGATCGCTAAATACTATGAACGCATTGGCGATCATGCGGTTAATTTGGCCGAGTGGGTTATTTTCTCAATAACGGGTGTTCATAAGAACCAGAGAGTGCTTTAGGCAATGGACAATTTGACAACAGTATCAGCAAGCTGATACTTGACAATGGACAATTGTGGAGACTGGAGATATCATATGCCGATTCTGTTTGTGGTGGAAGATGATGACGGGATTCGTGAGATGCTTGTTTACGCGCTGGCGTCAGCGGGGTTTGAGGCTCGGGGTTTCTCTGACGGGAAGGGGTTCGAGGCCGCTTTGCGGCAAAGAGCACCGGATCTGGTGCTGCTCGATATCATGTTGCCCGGCACGGATGGGTTGGAGTTGCTGCGGGAGTTGAGGCAATCCGCCCGTCACAGCCGGTTGCCGGTGATTCTACTGACGGCAAAAAGTGGCGAAATGGATCGGGTTAAGGGGCTGGATCTGGGTGCGGATGATTATGTGGGGAAACCGTTTTCTGTCTTGGAAGTCATCTCGCGTATCCGGGCTGTGCTGCGGCGAAGCGGCAATCAGCAGGATCTGCCGGAGGAGTTGCGGGTGGGGCCGGTGGTTCTGCATGAAGATAAACGCAGTGTGGTGGTTGAAGGTGTGGAGATAGCGCTGACATACAAAGAGTTTGAGCTTCTGCATTATCTGATGCTCAACGAGGGTATCGCTCTCAGCCGCGACAAAATCCTGGCCCAGGTCTGGGGTTTTGATTACTCAGGCGAAAGCCGGACGGTTGACATGCATGTCAAGTCCCTTCGGCAGAAGTTGGGTGACGGCGGTGCTGTCATTAAGACGATACGCAATGTTGGCTACAAGATTGAAAGTGATGTTCCCGGTTTATGAGGTTCACAAATGTAATATGCGATAGCTGACTGTGAGGAATTGGGTAAGATTATGAAAATGAGAAAGCGTTTTTTTGCGAGCATGGCATTGTTAACGGCGGGCAGTCTGGTTGTTCTGGCGGCGATGTTTTGCCTGATCTTTTACTACCAGTTGCTTGAGGCTGCGCAGAATGAGGTGCGGGAGCGCGCTTTTGTTTTGCGGGAGCTGGTGCGCGCCGGGACGCCATACACGGATATGCGGATGACCGATATGGGGCTACGCGTTGTGACGGGCGATGGGACAGTTATTTACAACGGTCAGGGTGAGGCGACAGAAACGTCAGAGGCTCAAGAAAGGTTGGCATGGGGAGATTGCGCTGAGGTTCGCCAAGCTGTTGAGAGCGGAACAGGGGAAAGCAAACGCTTTTCTGATACCTTGCAACAGGAGGTCTATTGTTTTGCTGTGAAGCTTGATGACGGAACCGTGTTGCACCTGGCTAAAACAACCAGGAGTGTCTGGGGTTTGTTTAGCCATTCTTTACCATTTGTTGTTGGTGTGCTGGTCTTGATGTTAGTCTTGGAATATTTGCTGGCCCAGAGGCTGGCACGGCGCCTTGTGGCGCCGATCGGTCAGGTGGATCTGAAGAAGGGGCTTTCCGCCCCGTATGACGAGTTCGCCCCTTATGTGCTTGAACTGGAACGTCAACAGAATCGGATCGAAAAACATAAGGATGATCTGCGGGAGCGCGCGGATACCATAACGGCTATTATGGATAATATGAGTGAAGGTGTCATTCTGGTGGATAGTGGCGGCATGGTTTTGTCAGTCAACCAAAGCGCAGCGGATATTTTTGCTGTGGAACCTCCCGCCGAAGGAAGAAATATCTTGGAAATTGTGCGTGATGTGACGTTTCTGCAAAATGTCCGGTCTGCTTTGGCTGGGACTCGCGGCGAGATGAGTCTGGAGCAAGCATCCCGTTTGTATCAGGTTTTCATGAGCCCGGGCCGGGACAGCGGCGCTATTATCCTGTTTCTTGATGTAACGGAGAAAGCTTTTGCGGAAAAGCAGCGGCGTGATTTTTCGGCGAATGTGTCTCATGAACTGAAAACGCCGTTGACGACGATTTATGGTCACGCGGAGATGTTGGCCGGCGGAATGGTGGGTGAGGGGGATGAAGAAGGGTTTTATGATCGGATTAGGCAGGAAGCGGCCCACCTGCTTTCGCTGATTGATGATATTATGAAGATTTCCCAGCTGGACGAGGGTGTCGGGCAGGAGCTCTGGGAAGATGTCGACCTTGGCGTGCCTGCGGCGGAGGCTGTTATAGCGTTGCGGGAGAAGGCCGCGGCTCATGATGTTGAGGTGCTTCTGGAAAGCGGTGAGGCGACGATAAAAGCCAACCGGTTGCAGATGTACGAGCTTTTCTTGAATCTTATTGATAACGCTATTGCCTATAATAGGCCAAATGGTAAAGTTCATGTTACGATATCAAGCGAAGACGGGCGGGCGAGGCTTGTGGTTGCCGACACCGGCATCGGTATTCCGTTGGAAGATCAGAGCCGGGTGTTTGAGCGGTTCTTCCGCGTCGATAAATCCCGTTCCAAAAAAACCGGCGGCACCGGGTTGGGCCTGGCTATTGTTAAGCATATTGTTTCGGCTCATCGCGGGGTTATCAGTTTGCAGAGCAGGGAACACGAGGGAACAGTTATTGAGGTGGTTTTTTCAGTTGACGGGTGATGTCTCTCAGCCATTTTCATTTTCTGAAGAATTGTGGTAGAATAAGAGGGAAGCAGTCTATTACTTAATGCACCCTATAAACAATACTTATTTGACAACAGTTCGATGATGTCAAACATGGGCAACAGGGCGCCATGTGTGGTAGTTGGGGATGATGGGAGGTCAATATGTATAACGTTGGAGATTTCGTTTTTTACGGCAATATGGGCGTGTGCAAGATTGAGAATATTTCTGAACAGAGGATGCAGGGGGTTGACGGCGGCCAGTTGTATTATACGTTGAATCCTTTGTTTGAGAAGTGTGTTGTTCACACGCCGGTTCAGAACACCAAGGTGTTTATGCGCGCAATTATTTCCAAGGATGAAGCCGAGCAGCTTATTGACAAAATCCCGACGATTCATGCTCGGGCGTATCACAGCAAAGCCATCAAGGATCTGACCCGACATTATGAAGAGTCTATGAAGAGTTATGATTGCGCGGATCTTATTGAACTGACCATGTCTATATACGCCAAACGGGTGGAAGTGCAGCAACAGAAAAGAAAACTGGGGTCGGTAGACGAAAAGTTCATGAGACGTGCTGAGGATTTGCTGTTCGGAGAGTTGTCCGTAGCCTTGGGCATTGAAAAGGATGATGTGGCGAATTATATTGCTGCCAGAGTTGACGCCGCGCAGAAATAGAGGCGGGTTCCGGAGGAATACATGGATTTTGTGAAAATGCATGGTGCAGGCAATGATTTTGTTTGTTTGGACCGGTTCTTTTTTCCTCAGGAAGAGGATTATGGCGCGTTGGCGCGACGGTTCTGCAATCGACGCACGGGTGTGGGAGCTGATGGTCTTCTGGTTATTTTGCCTGCCCGGGGCGCAGCCGTACGGATGAGGATTTTTAATCAGGACGGTTCGGAAGCGGAAATGTGCGGAAACGGTCTCCGTTGTCTGGCCCGGTTTGTCTATGAGGCCGGGTATGTGGGGCAGGAGAATTTTAGTGTGGAGACGTTGGCGGGGATGAAGGAGGTATATCTGGAGTCGCCGCACGTTCGTGTTGATATGGGTGAGCCGAACTGGCAGGCTGCCGATATTCCTGTACAATGCCTGAAGCCGCAAGCGGTGAGAGAGACGGTGCGTGTGTCTTTTGCGGCCGATTCAGGCGCAGAGGGGGAGGAAACGTATACATTTACGGCGGTGTCGATGGGGAATCCCCATTGTGTGATTTTTTGCCGCGATGTGGCAACATTTCCGGTAGAGCGTGTGGGAGCGGCTCTGGAAACGGCCGCGATTTTTCCCCGGCGGACGAATGTGGAGTTTGTGACGGTGTCTGATCGGGAATCAATATCGGTTCGGGTGTGGGAACGGGGCGTCGGTGAAACGATGGCTTGTGGAACAGGCGCTTGCGCGGCGGCGGCGGCGGCGGCGCGGGAAGGTCATACGGATCGCCGTGTCCTTGTGCGCTTGACAGGTGGGGAATTGCTTGTGGATTGGCGCGAGGACAATCATATTATGATGACAGGGCCGGCGCGTTATGTTTTTCGGGGTGAGGTTTTAACAATGGACAATGGACAATGGACAATTGACAATTGACAAGGGGACAACCAAAGCAGCGGTTAGTATGACGGGGTTTGGTGTTGGACGGGCGGTTGGCGAGGGTTATTCCCTGGCCGCTGAAATCAAAAGCGTCAATCACCGCTTCCTGGAAATTGTTGTGCATTTGCCCCGGGAGTGGGCGATTTTGGAGGATGAGGTGAAGAAGCTTGTTCGCCAGGCGGCGCGCCGGGGGCGCGTGGAGGTTTCTGTCGCTGTTCAGCCCGGACAGAAGAAGAGGAAAAGGGTTGTGCTTGACAAAGAATTGGCGCTGGAGTATGATTCGAGGTTGAAGGAGCTAGCGTCTTTTTTGGCGAAGGGAGCCCATGGTTTGATCGGATCGAAGGACTATTGTCCGGATATTGGGTTTCTTGCTTCTTGTCCGGATGTGCTTTTCCTGGAACCATCAGAGGTTGACGCCGGAACGTTGTGGCCGGTGCTTAAGGAGGCGTTGGACCAAGCCGCCGGACAGTTCGTGCGGATGCGCGAGACGGAAGGTCAAGAGCTGACGCGGGATCTTTTGAGCAAGTCCGGTGAGTTGGGCGAGTGTTTGGCCGTTATTGCCGGGCGTGCGGAGGGAGCGGCGGACACGTATCGGGAGCGTCTGGAGACTCGGCTCAAACTGGCCTTGGGTGAGGATTTCTTGTTGAGCGACCCTCGAGTCACTCAGGAGTTGGTGTTGGCGGCCGACCGCATGTCTATTGAGGAAGAGGTCGTCAGATTAAAAAGCCATATCGGGCAGTTTGCCGACGCTTTGGGTTGCGGTGAAGCCGTGGGGCGCAGGTTGGACTTTCTTGTCCAAGAAATGAATAGAGAGCTCAATACCATTGGCGCCAAGGGGGGAGATCTTATCATTGCCCAGCAAGTGATCCAGGCAAAGGGATTGGCAGAGAATTTGAAGGAACAGGCGCTAAATCTTGAATAGGGATTGTTGTAATGGATATAAAATTAATTAATGTTGGTTTCGGCAATATCGTTTCGGCTAATCGGATTGTGGCGGTTGTCAGCCCGGAGTCTGCTCCGATTAAAAGGATTGTGCAGGAGGCGCGTGAGGCGGGGGTTCTGATCGACGCCACCTATGGGCGGCGTACGCGCGCTGTTGTTATTTGTGATAGCCGGCATGTGGTCCTTTCGGCTATACTGCCGGAGACGGTTGCTCATAGATTGGAAAGGGGCGCCGGTTCAGGCGCGGAAAGATCCGCTGAAATGGACGGGGAGATGGGTGGTGAATGAGCAGCAGAGCAAGAGCAAGAGCAAGAATTCGAGGTTCGCGGGTCGCCTTGGGATGGTCCTTAGAATCTATGAAGTGGCTGAGATTCGGGCTGTAGCAGAAGGCAATTCCTTGTCGAATCTCAAACCTCGACTCTTGAATCAGTGATAAAGGGGGTGTGGTTTTGTCGGGTTCGTTGTTTGTGATTTCCGGTCCTTCCGGTGTGGGCAAAGCGTCGGTGTTGAAGGCGCTTATGCCTAAGTGTCCCGATCTCCATTATTCAGTTTCGGCGACAACCCGGGCGCCGCGTCGAACCTCTCAGGGTACCGTAGAGCAAAACGGTGTGGAGTATTTTTTTGTATCGAAAGAGGCGTTTGAGAAAATGATTGCCCAGTCGGAATTTTTGGAGTGGGCAGAGTTTAACGGCAATTGTTATGGCACGCCCCGCGCCTATGTGGAGAAACTGCTGGCTGAAGGGAAATCCGTGGTGCTGGAAGTGGAGACGAAGGGCGCCGGCCAGGTTCGGGCACTTCTGCCGGAGGCGAAACTGATTTTTCTGGTGCCGCCGTCAATGAGCGAACTGAAAGACCGTTTAGAAGGGCGGGGTACGGAGGATCCGGAAGAGATTGCTGTGCGGTATGAGATTGCCAACGGGGAGATGGAGACGGCGGCTTTGTATGATTACCAGGTGGTTAATGATGTGGTTGAGCGCGCCGCCGATCAGATTAAGGATATTATTGACGTTGTGAGGTTATCGAGGGGCTAAAAAAAAGGAGGATTCTTATTATGATGATGAGTCAGCCGTCTCTTGATGTTTTGCTGCAGAAGGTGGATAACAAGTATACTCTCGTGGTGGCTACCGCCAAGTGTACGCGGTTGCTGATGGAACAATCTTTGCCTGATGGGTATCCGGAAGAGCAAAAGCCGGTGAGCTTGGCTTTGTGGAAGATCGCGGATAATGATATGTCTTTTGAGTGTGCCCGGGACGGGTACAAGTGATGTTGGCGGGGAAACATGTGGTTTGCGGCGTCTGCGGCGGGATCGCCGCCTATAAGGCGGCGGCGCTGGTCAGCGCGTTGGCCCGGAAGGGCTGTCATGTGCATGTGGTTATGACCCGGGCGGCTACGGAGTTTGTTGCGCCGCTGACATTTCGTTCTTTGTCGGGGAATCCTGTCTGCATCGAGATGTTTGCGGAACCGAAGATCTGGAAAGTAGAGCATGTGGGGCTGGCGGAACAGGCTGATCTAACTGTGGTGGCACCGGCAACGGCGAATGTGTTGGCGAAAATGGCGACGGGGCTGGCGGATGATTTTTTGTCAACTTTGTTGCTGGCGGTGAGGTGTCCGGTTTTTGTGGCGCCGGCGATGAATGAGGCGATGTTTTGCCATGAAGCGACTCAACACAACCTGGAAGTGTTGCGGGGCCGCGGCGTACGGATTATCGGGCCGGCCGCGGGGATGCAGGCCTGTGGAACTTCCGGCGTGGGCCGGATGAGCGAGCCGGGAGAGATTGTGGCGGCGTTGGAGGTGTTCCTGACTCAGCAGGGACGCTGGCGGGGGCGGAAGGTGCTTGTTACGGCGGGGGGGACGCGGGAACCTTTGGATCCTGTGCGGTACATAGGGAATGCCGGTTCCGGCAAAATGGGACATGCTTTGGCTGAGGTTTTCCAGGAGAGCGGCGCTGAGGTTGTTTTGGTGACGGCGGCAGAGCGGGAGGCGCCTGGGGGGGTTAAGTGTGTGCGAGTAACCACGGCGGAACAGATGCGTTCAGCTGTGCTGGCGGATTTCGCGGATGCCGATGTTGTTGTGAAGACCGCGGCTGTGGCGGATTATCGGCCAGTTCAGGCGGCTGAACAGAAGATAAAGAAGACGGGCGGGCAGGAGGATGACCGTTTGCGTGTTGAGCTTGTACCGAATCCGGATATTTTAGCGGAGTTGGGTAGGATGAAAGAGAAGCAGTTTCTGGTGGGGTTTGCGGCGGAGACCCATGATGTTCTGGCCCATGCTGAGGAGAAGCTGCGGCGCAAGAATGTGGATATGCTGGTGGTTAATGATGTGACACAAGAGGGCGCGGGATTCGGGGTGGATACCAATATTGTCACCGTACTCTGCCGGGATGGTTCCCGGGAGGATTGGCCGTTGATGAGCAAAAAGGAGTTGGCCGAACGTCTGGCGGAGGTTGTTTTGGAACGGTTGCAGAGTGATTGAGATAGGGTTCTCAAGGGCTATAGCCTAATAATAGATGCGAAAACGGAGGAATTATACTATGGCATATCATTTATTTACTTCGGAGTCGGTGACGGAAGGTCACCCGGATAAGGTTTGCGATCAGATTTCCGACGCGATTCTGGATACCATTCTGGCTCAGGATCCCCAGGCTCGGGTGGCATGCGAGACGTTGGCGACGACGGGGTTGGTTCTGGTCAGCGGGGAGATTTCGACCAGCTGTTATGTGGATATACAGCGTATTGTCCGGCAGACCTTGCGCAAGATTGGATATTCTCATGGGCGGTTTGGGTTTGACGCGGATACCTGTTCGGTATTGACATCGATTGGGGAGCAGTCGCCGGATATCGCTTTAGGCGTCGATAAGTCACTGGAAGCGAAAATGCTGGATAACGTGGAGAAAATTGCCGCCCAAGAGGAACGGGCGGAGATTGGTGCCGGGGATCAGGGTATGATGTTTGGGTATGCGACCAATGAGACGTCGGCTTTGATGCCGATGCCTATTTTTTTGGCTCACGCGTTGTCCCGACGGTTGGCTGAAGTGCGCAAGAGCGGTCTGCTTGGTTATTTAGGCCCCGACGGCAAGACCCAGGTTTCAGTGGCTTATGAAAACGGAAAACCGCAAAGAGTGGAATCGGTGGTCATTTCGACCCAGCATATGCCGGAAATTTCTCTGGCCCAGATCGATGTGGATCTGCGCGCTCATGTGATTAAGCCCGTTTTGCCTCCGGAGATGGTTCATGACGATATGAAGTGTTACATCAATCCCACCGGGCGTTTCGTCGTAGGAGGGCCTGAAGGTGATACGGGGTTGACCGGCAGAAAAATCATTGTTGATACTTATGGCGGTATGGCCCGCCACGGCGGCGGGGCGTTTTCCGGCAAGGATCCGACTAAAGTTGACCGGTCGGCTTGTTACGCGGCTCGCTATATTGCCAAAAACATTGTGGCGGCGGGGTTGGCGGATCGCTGTGAAATCCAGCTGGCTTACGCGATCGGGGTTGCCAGGCCTGTTTCGGTGGCAGTGGATACTTTTGGCACGGGCAAGGTTGGGGAAGATGTTCTAGAGAGATTGGTAAGCGAGCATTTTGATCTGCGGCCCGCGGCGATAATTGAGGCGTTGAATCTGAGGCAGCCAATTTATCAAGCGACTGCGGCCTATGGTCATTTTGGGCGAATGGATCTTGACTTGCCATGGGAGAAGACGGATAAGCGCGAGGTGCTTATGGCAGCTGGCAGCTGACAAAGGACAGTGGACGAGGGACGGACAGTTGGCAGTTGACAGGTGGCAATTGGCAATTGGACGACGGAATAAGATGATATTTGCCAATGGGGAAGGAGATCCTAGTGGAAGATAAAATGCTTGAGCAAACTCTTGAGCAAACATTGACCCGGTTGCGGGAGACGGTGCGGCAGGCTATGCGAGTGCCTCATTATCGGGAGTCTTTTGCTGGCGCTGGGATTGAGTCGGCGGAGGATATTAAGTCTTTGGCGGATTTCCAGATGATCCCGGTGACGCAGAAAGAGGATTTGCGGCAGAATTACCCGATGGGTCTTTTTGCGGAACCGTTGGAGAATATAGTTCGTATCCAAGCCTCGTCGGGCACAACGGGGAAGATGACGGTGGTTGGTTATACAGCCAACGACATTGAGATGTGGTCTGCGGCTGTGGCGGATGCTTTGCGCCGCGGCGGGGTGACGCCGCGGGATATTGTGCAGGTGGGTTATGGCTATGGGTTGTTTACCGGAGGGTTGGGGCTGCATTATGGCAGTGAAAAACTGGGAGCATTGACGATTCCGTTATCGGGTGGCAATACGGAACGGCATATTATGTTTCTGCGTGATCTCAAGAGCACGGTGCTGGCCTGTACGCCTTCATACGCTCTGCATATTGCTTCAACGGCGGCGTCGATGGGGCTTGGGCCTGAGGATTTTCATTTGCGCGTGGGGGTTTTTGGCGCTGAACCGTGGACAGAGGCGATGCGGGCGGAGATTCAGCAAAGGCTTGGTCTGGAAAACGCGTTGGATATTTATGGGCTAAGTGAGATAATGGGGCCTGGTGTCGCCATGGAGTGCGCGCACAAGAACGGGTTGCATCTGGCGCCGCCTTTTTATCCGGAGATTCTCGATGAGAAAGGCATAATACTTCCTTTGGGAAGCCAGGGAGAACTTGTACTAACCAGTCTGGGCAAGGAGGCGTTTCCTTCGGTTCGGTACCGGACCAAAGATTTGACGACCCTCAGCTATGGCCGGTGCGCCTGCGGTTTCTGCGGCTGGAGTATGACGCGAATGGCCGGCCGGGTCGATGATATGTTGATTATTCGCGGCGTTAATGTGTTCCCCAGTCAGATTGAGGAGGCGATTCTATCGGTGGAAGGGCTCGAACCCCACTATCTCATTGTGGTGGATCGCCGGGGGGCTTTGGATTATCTGGAGGTGCATGTGGAGGTGTCCGCGGAAGCTGTTGATGCAATCAGCCATTTGGAGGAATTGCAGGAAACCTTGCAACAACGCATTTACAGGATTCTAGGCTTGGGCGTACGCGTACGTCTGGTAGAACCGATGAGCCTGCCCCGCAGTGAGGGGAAGGCTGTGCGGGTTAAAGACTTAAGAACAAAGGACAAATGACAAATGACAAAGGGACAACGATGTCAGTTCACTGACATCGTTGTCCATTGTCCATTGTCCATTGTCCATTGTCCATTGTCCATTGTCCATTGTCCATTGTCCATTGTCCATTGAATTAAGGGGGGAGCGCGTATGCTGCAGGTATCTGTTTTTTTGGAGAATGCCAAAGGTAGGTTGGCGCAGGTTCTCGGCGATTTGGCGGAGATGGGCGTGAATATCAAAGCCTTGTCGCTGGCCGATACCAAGGATTTTGGCGTTTTGCGCCTGGTGGTTGATGATGCGGAGCGCGTTGAGAAGCTTCTCAAAGAGCGTTTGTATGTTGTTAAGCTGACCCGGGTCTGGTGTTTGCAAGTTGAAGATAGGCCCGGCGGGTTGGCTGAGGTGCTTGATAAGCTGGTTGAGCGCGGCGTTATTGTTGAGTATATGTATGGTTTTGTCGAGAAGGTGGGGGAGTTGGCACAGATCGTTTTGCGGGTGCGCGATCAGGCTCTTATGGAGGCGGCGGTGAAGGATTTTTGTATAGGAGTTTCAGCTTAGTCTGTGTCGAATGCCTGGCGTAATTCCTAGAGGATTGAGGAATTGACGCTATCTAATTTATGCCAAAACTTATGAAAAACATACATTATACCCTTTCAAATAACATGTGGAATCGTGTATAATAGGTTTTGTAGAGAAAGTTGCTGTAAAAGACGGCAGGATAAAATGGAACCGGATGGTTTTCTTATATTAAAAACCTAATTCCCTGGCGACTGAAGGAGATGGTCACATGAAAGAGTATAATGATGATATCTTGATCCTTATTGACCGGGCCCAAGCGATTGAGGAGATTGCCAGCAGCGTGGCTCATGAGGTTAGAAACCCGATGGCGGTTGTGAGCGGGTCGCTGAAAGTTTTGGAATGGAAGGAAGAGCTGGCGCCTTATTTGCCACAACTGCGCGGCATGATTCGTGAGATTGACCGGGCCATGGGTTTGCTCAGCGAGTTCATTCAAATGACGCGTCCGAAGACTTTCGAGCTTCACCGCGGCAATCTGAACGATATTGTCTTGTCGATCAGCGAGTTGCTGAACGCCGAGGCTGTTGTGCATAGACAGGCTATTGTGTTTGAGTTAGAGCCGGTGGAGGATGTGTTGGTGGACAGCATGCGGTTCTGTCAGGTTATTCTCAATCTTGTGCGCAACGCTTTTGAGGCTATGGGACAGGGGAAAACGGTTACAATCAGGACATATATGGAGGAAGATCAGGTCGTTTTTGAGGTGAGTGATGAGGGCGCAGGGTTTGACCCGTTAATTATTGAGAGTTTCGGTGAGCCTTATAAGACGACGAAAGAAAACGGATCCGGGTTGGGGTTGGCGGCTTGCAAGAGCATTGTTGAAAGCCATAAGGGGCACATGGAGCTGTTTTCGAGCGGGACGGGGGCGACGGTGCGCGTGGTTTTTGAGGCATATAGAGAAGACGAGTTTGCGGAACAACGGCGGGAGTCGATCCAGATGTGATTAGTTCTTTCTTTTGGGGATGTGATATTCTTGGTTTGTTTGAGGGTCGATGATGATGTCATAGTCACGGTCGCGGTCCCTTGATGAGGGGCCCGGCGGCACGCCGGCAGGAGTTCCCGGCTCGTGAGGCAAGCTGGCAGACCGGCGGGAGTTGGGGCGCTTGAGGATGAAACGGTTGTACAGATAACGGCCGGCGACAGTTATCAGACCTGCCGCGCCGACAAGAAGGAGCAGGCCAAATCCTCCGGTGACCAGAATCAAGACCGCCAGAATGAAAAGGATTCTTTGAATTAGGCGGGTTAGATCGTTCATGATTTTTCTGCCTTTCTTGCTGATGTGTTTGGTGATCTAAAAACAGTTTAGCACAAGAATTTGATTATGACCATATAGATGGGAAGCTGTTAACGCCTAAAAGTTTTTGTGAATTATTTCGTTTAAAAGTGCAGGAAGCGACAAAAAAATAAATAGAAATATCCACTGCGGGGTTCTCCCGCAATCTAATGGTGAATGGAGATGGATATTATGTGGGCTCGTAACAGTCCCGAGGTAGGGTTTGGTGAGCGGGAGACTCCAAAAGCCCGCGAACTTTTTTCACCTTGTAAGGTTACGTCAGGCAGAGAGGCGCTTGGAGTCTCCCGCTCACCAAACCCTACCTCGTGCCTCATTGAACTGTATACATATGCCGCGTGAATACCCCCGAATAGCAGATTTTTTGGAGCAATTAAAAGACTGTTCCACTCTTGAGATTGTATGAGCAGTCTCTTTATTCATGCTAACAGCTTTGTTGTTTGTTATCTCTTCTTTGTTGTTTGTTATCTCTTCATGCAATATCAGTAGAACGGTTCCCTGTTTCATTGCTCCAATAACCGGCAATTCGGGGGTATTCATAGGGCACATGCATACGGTTCAATGAGGGACGCGTCAGGGGTTGGGGAGCGGCAGAATCCAAACGCCTCACCGCCCGACGCAGCCCCCGAAAGGCGAAAAAAATACGCGGGCTTTTGGAGTCTGCCCCTCCCCAACCCCTGACGTGGCACTGTTACTGGCCAGCGCGGTATCTGCCTCCAACTCACCATTGAGTTGCGGGAAAACACCGCGGCAGAGAGCTCTGCTTATCCTTATCGTCAGTTCATGCACTTTTTAAATATGCACCCCCAGACGATGCTGAATTGGACGCTTGTGTCCTGTATATGCTAAAATAATACGGAGTCGTAATTTCGGTCTGAAAAATCATGATGTGGAAAAGGAGTTTCTGAGAGATTCGATTTTTGCGGTCAGGAGAGGAAAGAGGAAAGGGGGATGGGGGAATGAGCTTTGGCTTTGCTTTTATTATCATCATATTGGGGATTATCCTTATTTGTGCCGAGCTTTTCCTGCTCACGGGGACGACAGTTCCCGGCGTGGCGGGAGTTATTGTGGTTCTGATTGGGATCTGGTTTTACGCGGACGGGGATTTGGGGCTCGGCGCGCTGACCTTTGTTTGCATCACTCTTGTTGTAGCGGTCCTCTGTGTTATCGCCTATTTTACGGGGCATTTGGGCCGGGCTTGGAAGAGGTTCTCGCTGCGTACCGAGCAGCAAAACGATGAAGGTTATGTGGCGCCTGACCCGGAATATAAAAAATACCTGAATGGGCGCGGCGAGGCTTTGACGGTTTTGCGTCCGGCCGGTACAGCGGTTATTGACGGCGACCGTTTGGATGTTGTAACGGAGGGGGGCTATATTAAACAAGGGGATGCTGTGCGGGTCGTTTCTGTGGAAGGGGTGCGCATTGTTGTCGCCAAGGATGAAGAAGAGATTGTTTGACGGTTCCTTGCTTCCAACTTGAACAAGACAAGATTATTCACGGGAGGTTGTTTTATGGATGCTGTTGTTGCTCTATCGGTTGTTGTTATCATCGCCTTTGTTTTTCTGGGAATCCTTTTCACGTTTATTCCGGTTGGTCTGTGGATTTCTTCATTGGCCGCCGGCGTCAATGTGGGCATTTTCAATCTGATTGGCATGCGTCTCCGGCGTGTTCCGCCCAGCCGCATTGTCATTCCTTTGATTAAATCTCACAAGGCCGGGATGAGGCTTACGCCGTCTCAGCTAGAGGCTCATTATCTGGCGGGCGGTAACGTTGACAAAGTGGTTAACGCGCTGATTGCCGCCGAACGGGCGGCGATCCCGCTGAAGTTTGAGCGTGCCGCGGCTATTGATCTGGCCGGACGTGATGTTTTGCAGGCTGTACAAATGTCGGTTAACCCGCGGGTTATTGAAACGCCTCGAGTTTCTGCTGTGGCTTCCAACGGTATTGAATTGCGCGTGGTTGCCCGTGTGACTGTTCGAGCCAATATTGACCGTTTGGTTGGCGGTGCCGGCGAGGAAACGGTTATCGCCCGTGTCGGGGAAGGTATCGTCAGCAGCATCGGCAGCGCTGCTTCTCACAAGGATGTGCTGGAGAATCCCGATGTTGTGTCCAAAACGGTGTTGGCAAAGGGGCTTGATTCCGGAACGGCTTTTGAAATTCTTTCTATCGATATCGCCGATGTTGATGTGGGTAGAAACATTGGCGCCCAACTGCAAACGGATCAGGCGGAGGCGGATAAACGTATCGCCCAGGCGAAAGCTGAGGAGCGCCGCGCTATGGCGGTGGCCCAGGAACAAGAGATGCGGGCTCGTGTGGAAGAAATGCGCGCCAAAGTGGTTGAAGCCGAAGCCGAGGTGCCTCTGGCTATGGCAGCAGCGCTGCGCGAAGGCAATTTGGGTGTTATGGATTATTATAATCTGAAGAATGTTGTGGCGGATACCCAGATGCGTGACAACATAGCCCGGGTTTCCTCGGACAAAGATGGGCCTGTTAAATAAGCGCCTCTTCCCGAACATCGTATTTCGAATATCGAACTATCGAGTCAGGGGCAGGTGAAAAAGATTGGATCCGATAGCTTTTATTATAATCGCGCTCGTTGTGTACGCGATTTTCCGGAGAAAAAACAAATCTGATCGTGCTGCTGATCCGGCACCGCCGCCACATCAACAGCAGGGAATTCCGCAATATCCTCGGGAGGAATCGCGGCGAAAAGGGATTTTCGCTGATTTGGAAGATTTGTTCCGAGATGCTGAAGAGCGGCAGGATTCAGAGAGGGCCGCCGGTGTTGATAGGTACAGCGCTGAGAGGTATGGCGCGGAAAGGCATGATTCTGACAGGCTGGCTTCGCAAGGGAGATCCATATCCCAAGGGAGCGTCAGTACTCAAGGAAGCCCGCCTACTCAGGCGAGTTCCGGTAAGAGGCAGAAGACTGTGGAAAATCGTGGGGGTTCACCGGATCAAAGCAGTCCGACAGGTCTCGAATCCCAGACAATGCATAAAAACGCAGCCATTTGGAAAGGGATAACCATGGAACGCGCCAGCATCGTCGATGGTTTCATCTGGAGCCAGATCTTGGGAGATCCGGTGTGCAAGCGTCCTCCTCGGTCTCACAGACGCTGACCGGGGTGGCGAGGTTATTTTAGATTGCAGGGTGCTGGCGTTGTTTATAGGTATTGTGATAAACAAGGAGGCCCTGCGATGGCAGTCAATGAGGTCGGCAGTTCTATTCTGCTCAGCGGAACAAACGAGGTTGAGATTGTTGAATTTAGCATCCAAAGCACCATTCTCGGCATTAATGTTGTTAAAGTCAGGGAGATTATTGTTCCTATTCCTCCCGTGGAGATTCCGCTGGCCCATCCCTGCATGGAAGGAATTATTCAGTTGCGGGGCAGCGTTATTCCGGTCATTGACCTGGCAAAGTTTTTAGGGTTGCCGCCTTCGGAGAACCCGGGGCAGGACAAGTTTATTATTACGGAATTCAACCAAAGAAAATACGCTTTTCATGTTCATGATGTTCAGAGGATCCATAGGTTGTCATGGACGCGTATTGAAAAGCCTTCTGAAGTCAACTTGACTGAGCAAAACTGTGTGACAGGACTGGTCCGGTTTGAGGATAAAATGATCCTGCTGCTGGATTTTGAGCGCATTGTTTTGGAAATATCGCCGGAAACGTCCGATTATGAACAAAAAATTGATGAATTGGGCGAACGGCCTAAGAGCGAGAAAAAAATTGTTGTTGCGGAAGATTCGCCTACTCTAAGGAAGATCCTGCAGGATTATATGCCCAGGCTGGGGTACCCGCAAACGAAATTCTTTGCGAATGGGCAGGAGGCTTGGGATTATCTGGAGACGGTTGTCCGGCAGAATGGCGATGATTACCACAATTCTGTTGATCTGTTGATTACTGATATTGAGATGCCCGTGATGGATGGCCACTATCTGACGAAGAATGTTAAGACGCATCCGGTTCTGAAAGATTTGCCGGTTGTTATCTTTTCGTCTCTTATTACTGACGATTTACGGCATAAGGGAGAATCTGTCGGCGCGGATGCTCAGGTGAGCAAGCCGGAGCATCAGAAATTGGCCGTGATTATTGATGAGCTTCTTTGCGATAGCGATATGGCCGGCATGCCGGCGCATTAGGGACTTGCGGATGCGGGGTTCCGGGAGAGAGCCGCGTGGTTTTGGCAACAGTCGCGAAGCATTGGTGAAGGTGCGGGCTTTTGGATGCTCCCGCTCCCCAACCTCTGCCTCGCGACTGTTACTGTCTAACCTGATCGTTTTCCCATTCGCCGTCCCCATTCACCGGAAAGAAATTTTCGGACCAAAAACAGACAAGACCAAAAACAGTAAGAACAAAGAGGCATGGAATATTGACTTACTGTGTAAGAACAAAGAGGCATGGAATATTGACTTACTGTACTGAGTGTTGTACCATGTTTATTGAGATAGACTTGAGATTTATACACAGGGCGCTGGAAAAGCCGTTGGTGGTGGCGAATTATTGAGGGCAAGAATTAGAGAGGCAGAATCTGAAGCACAAGGAGGCAACAAGTGTAGCTAAAGATATGTTGTTAGGAGATGTTGTTTATGAAAATATCATCAAGACTATTCTTCTTTGTTGGACTCTTCTTGGTTTCCGGCTTTATTCCCATATCTTTTTTCTTTGGAAGCATCTTTTCGACACTTCTTATGATTTGCCTTGGTTTTCTTGGAGCTGTGTTTATGCTAATAGGCGGTATACAATCAGCACGTACAGGTAGACCAAAACCATTGATATTGGGATTGATTGTTATTTTAGTTGTCTTCAGCTTTGCATTTCCCCTCAGTTGTGTTACTACAGATACTTTACTCTACACAATTCAAAAAAGACTATAAACGATGCCAAAAGCGCGGGTACTTCATGCAAAAGATAGTAGACATTATGGCTGACCTTGAGAATGTGTCTCGGTAATTCCTTTTCCCTGCCGGTAAATCCTTTCTTTTTCGTGTTCGTGATACGAGTATAGTAAATGAAAAATGAGTTGGGTCGGTTTTGTGCTTTTTCTGTGTTGGTAAAAGGGTTAGAAAATCAATATACGAGGGAAATACAACCATTTTTGTGTTGGACTTGATAATGCTTATTTCTTAGGTTATCGTCCTAATAACAATAGGTGTAATAATATGAAGAACAATGTCAGCAGAAAAGTGGGCAATAATAGCAGATACAAGCCCTTTTTTCCAAAAAAGCCACCCGAAAACTATGCCGCCGATACCGTTTAGCACAACTGCTCTGGCTACGACCGCTACAGTAATGTCTGTCATTTCGCTTGTTGCGGGTAAATGCCCCAAACCAAACAAAATACTTGCCAGTATCATTGCCAACCATATGCTCCAGTTTGTCGGTAATCCTTCCACGTTTTTTTTGAACTTTGAGATGAGCCAAACAAAAAGCGTCATCACAAACAACCGCAACAGCACTTCCTCAGCGATCCCTCCGTAGAATGATGCTAAGAATGCCGTCCAGATTGGTACATGCGTGTCGGAAAGAGAAATAGGGACGGTAAAAATCGCTTGGAATACAAGATATTCTCCCAAAACAATCAAGACACCACTCAACACACCAAAAAGAATAGAAGGCATTATGACAACTTTTAGCCTCTGCCACTTGCTCTCGCCTCCACTAAGCACTAACAAACCAAAACCCACTTTTGGTGCCAAGAACAACCCAATAAATGTAACGACAGAAAACATTATTAAACCTTGCACGAAGGCTAAAATATAAAACATTACGCCATCCTCAACGAGTTCGGGAATAAGTGCTGCTTGATACGGTATAACCAGCATTGTTGTAATTGCGCAAGTGATTGACAAAATAATGAAAGTTTTCCAGTTGATAATTTTCTTCATCACATCGCACCTCCCGACTCCGCGCTATTATCGGCATAAACCTCAACACACCAGCCCTTTACGCCGCACTTTGTACAGGTGAGTTTTCTGGTTTTCGACGTATGTTTTGAAAAGTTAAAATCTTTCCACGTTGGCCTAAATGTGGCACCACACTCTGGGCAGATGTAAGCTGTGTTTCTGTGATAAAACCTGATGATTGGAATACCGAGAAGAATCGCAAGCGAATACACGATAACAAAAGGAATCCATATGCCTTTCATTATCCATAGAATTATTGAGCCAATCTGAAACGGGGCAAAGGCAAGTCCGTAACTGAGTAAAGTTCCATGAACCTTTTTTAGGCCTTTCTTGTTTTTCATAATGCGTTCTATGTCATTGATTGAATTTACCGGAATAGCGTCCCTGTCGCGGATACTCTCTTTGACGATTTTCATGGCTTCGAGTTGCTTCTGCTTTTCCGCAACTTCGCCCTCAATCTGTTTTGCCTGTTCATCAAGCAGCAAATTCAGAACCTTCCCCGGTTTCTCACTGCTTAATATGCCCTGAATTGAATCAAGATTAAGCCCTAATGCTTTCAGCAGACAAATCAGCCGCAATTTACTCAAGTCATCATCTGTATAGAGCCGTCTGCCGCCTTCGGTCAATTCGGTTGGCGGCAGCAGTCCTTTGGTATTCTGAGTTTTTCACGATTCTGTACTATAAACCCTTTTCAACCTTCGACTTAGGCGGACGCCCACGCTTACGCTTGGGTTTCTGCCGCGATGTGTAAACGGGGGCGCAGCCTTCCGGTATATCAAAACCAAAGGCCTTGCAAATATCCACTTGCGCCCCCACAAACGGTGTGATGACTTTTGCGCGGTTCGTGTGCTCAATCAGCCGGATTGGTCTCATCTCGTCCAGAATCTCCAGTGAGGAGGAGAACAATTCGTAGAGCTCGGTGCTCTTCCAGATATGCCGCACCCATGAGCTCAAAATGAGGGACACAAAGAGGATAAACAATCTCCCGGTTTTTCCTTCTTCTGACCAATTCCTCTGTCTATCAGCCACCATCTGGTTCTTCATCTGTTGGAAAAACTTCTCCTGTTCATCGCGGAGACCGTAGGTGCGATACGTTTCCATGGCACTGAAATCTACACCTTGAGTCATGATGGCGAAGAACCCTGAGAGATTGCGGGCTTTGTCGACTTTCTTCTTATTGAGTTCAAAGGATTTGATCACCATTGTGGCGGGATCATAAGTAACTTTGTAGTAGCCATAGTCGCTCTTTATTGTGGCTGCATTGGCAAAGCTCCCCTTGTTCCGGAGGAGATCGTCAAGGGCTGCCTCCTGAAAGGACAGCGCGATGTCCAACTCCATCAGCTCCAGTCCTCTGCGTATCGGGTCAAAATACAAGTTCAGCTTAAGCCGGTCTGCTTTCTTTGTGGTTTGTCCGATGCTCCTGACCTCATAATCGATGTCATATTGCTTGTGGTATACCCTGGCATCAGGATCAATCACCATCCCTTCAGGGCGGGCGCCAAACTCCCCAAGCCCCCTGATTGCCTTTAATGTATCTGTCCGTCCCGTATTGACGCACATGACTATGGACTGCCCGCGCAGGATATATCTTTCAAGGTTGCGCAGTGATTCATACCCGCGGTCCGTGACCAGAACCATCTCCTTAAACCCGGCATGTTCAAGGTCGGCAAGGATGGTCTCAAGGCCCCGCGAGTCGGGCATATTCCCCGGAAACGTTCTGTAATAGACCGGCATGTGGCTGGAAAGCGTGTAGACAACAACCTCCGTTGTTTGTTCAAGA
>WRHI01000028.1:30551-31810 GCA_009783315.1 Peptococcaceae bacterium | reverse complement strand
AAGCACCAGCGTTTTTGAGTGCCTTGCCCAGCTGGTATTGCTTGTAGAAGTGCGAAACACTTTTAATTGTTGACTGTTCGGCACGGGCTTTCTCTGATATACTTGTCATGACGGATCCTCCTGGAGATGGTGTTTTGTTTTGTCGACAACTAACATTTTACCATATTCTTGAGGATCTCGTCGTTTCTTGTACTCCAGAGTATTGATTTTTCAAGGATCAGAGCTTGTTTCTTATGTGCGAAGTTTCAGTAAACTATTGTGTAAAGGACGGCATAACAACTATGGATATTCAGGAAAGATTGCGATCTCTTATGGCTGAACGGCATTGGACGGAATATCGTCTTGTTAAGGAGTCGGGGCTTCCGGCTTCAACAGTCGCCAACATATTTCGCCGGAACACAACGCCATCTATCATAACCCTGGAAACGCTATGCGACGCTTTCGGCCTCACACTAAGTCAATTCTTTTCCCAGGACAACGCGTTATCCTTAACCGACGAGCAGATCAATCTGCTCAAGCGTTGGGCGACCCTGAGCGAAGATCAGAAACAGGCTCTTATTTCGCTTATTGAGAAAATGAACTGAGGCTTGTTTACAGTGTTTTGTAGGAAAATTAACCGCGCAACCCTCCTTAGCCAAACAGTTGTGACCACATTCGCACTCCATTAATAAGCATCCCTTTTTCCTTCATACTGTTATTATACATAGTAACACATCGATCAGGCATAGTCAAGATTAATCTACACCAGATTCGCCTTCATTATCATACAGCCCTATTTCCTGTAAGATGAGCATGGTGATGCAATGATTACTCTCAATGTACAACAGTTGCTCAATGAAAAAGGCAAGACAAGATATTGGCTTGTCAAAGCCTTAGACAGCAACTATGAAACCGTCAACAGGCTGTGTGACAGCGCCTCGTCAGCCATATATCTGGAAACCATTGAAAAGCTCTGCAGAATTTTTGACTGCACGCCCAACGATTTGTTAACTATTGAATAAGAGCGCTGGTGCGTTAATGTTCGCGCTTGCATTTGCAACGCTTATAATGACGGTACCCAAAAAATAACCGCCCCCAAGGATTAAGGGAGCGGTTATCGCAAACCCTGTGCTCAAGGCAGCAGCAACGCCTCAGCGCAACGCCATGACTTGACCGACAGACAGCCCTGTAACTTCAGAGATCTGTTCAGCCTCCATACCAAGAGCGAGAAGTTTTCCGGCAAGTTCTAAGGTTTTTTGTTCTGCACCCTGCGCTATGCC
>WRHI01000028.1:0-30451 GCA_009783315.1 Peptococcaceae bacterium | reverse complement strand
AAACCTTGTGCTCAAGGCAGCAGCAACGCCTCAGCACAACGCCATGACTTGACCGACAGACAGCCCTGTAACTTCAGAGATCTGTTCAGCCTCCATACCAAGAGCAAGAAGTTTTCCGGCAAGTTCTAAGGTTTTTTGTTCTGCACCCTGCGCTATGCCTTGCGCTATCCCCCGCGCCTCGCCCCGCACCTCACCCCGCGCCTCGCCCCGCACCTCACCCCGCGCCTCACCAATCCTTATACCCTTTTCAATCCCTTCTTCCATCCTGACACTCAGGGCGTCCTCAAGGTTGAATTCTACCATAAGCATGTTAAGCACCTCCGATGATAGGTTGGGCAGAATATCTATTAAGATATCATTCTTGATGCAATCCTTGGCCGCGGAGGCAAGGGCGTCCTGAAACTTTAGGCCCGCGGCCTGGTATTCCCGTACTTTAGAGACATAGGTTACATAGCCGTTTAAGTGGATACTCTTTTGGATTACGTCAGCATTATGACCTTTGTTAATGTTGATGATCGGGACTTCCTGCTCAAGGGCGCTTCCGAATCCGGTTTTGTCAAACCCTGTGCTCAAGGCAGCAGCAACGCCTCAGCGCAACGCCATGACTTGACCGACAGACAGCCCTGTAACTTCAGAGATCTGTTCAGCCTCCATACCAAGAGCGAGAAGTTTTCCGGCAAGTTCTAAGGTTTTTTGTTCTGCACCCTGCGCTATGCCTTGCGCTATACCCCGCGCCTCGCCCCGCGCCTCACCCCGCGCCTCGCCCCGCGCCTCGCCCCGCGCCTCACCAATCCTTATACCCTTTTCAATCCCTTCTTCCATCCTGACACTCAGGGCGTCCTCAAGGTTGAATTCTACCATAAGCATGTTAAGCACCTCCGATGATAGGTTAGGCAAAATATCAATTAAGATATCATTCTTGATGCAATCCTTGACCGCGGAGGCAAGGGCGTCCTGAAACTTAAGGCCCGCGGCCTGGTATTCCCGTACTTTAGAGACGTAGGTTACATAGCCGTTTAAGTGGATACTCTTTTGGATTACGTCAGCATTATGACCTTTGTTAATGTTGATGATCGGGACTTCCAGCTCAAGGGCGCTTCCGAATCCTGTCCTGTCAGGGTTTTCCATGAAAGCGTCAGAAAGTTTCAGGGTGGTTCGGTCAACATAGTCGTCTTTACCATTATACAAGACACAAAACTCCGGTCTGGGGATTTCAACCAAGCTCGTCCGATAGATTGTCTTGTTATCAACGATTCTTTCATAGACTCTTGAGAGGTAAATCAGCACACGTAAGGGCATGTTCTCATTAATCGTTGACTGATGCTCAATTAAGACAACAAGCCTGCCGTCAACAACAAAAGCCAGATCGTTGATTCGGTCCATAAACAGGACATCCTCAAGGGTCGTCTGCTTGATAGGCGTCTCAGGCGGAAGCTCTTTCCCGGACAACGCGTTGTACAGCTCCAGGATTTTATCGGGTTCATTGAAAATGTGGGTGAACAGCGTGGCCTTGAAATTCCTGTTTCCGCTCATGACGCCTCCGGCTCTTCTTTATGTTGATTATAGCAATTTTACGAGTGTTTTTCAATGAGCCGTCTGCACACGCCGCACATCATCAATATGTATTTAGCGAACTCAACATCAATAAAGAACTGAGGCCTCGATTCGCCCGTTAACCCATTCGATATTTGATCCAACTCCTCAAATCCCGGACTCGCGGATTCCCAATTCTCGAACCTCGAACACCGCGCACCGCACTCCAACTATCCCATCGCCGAAACGCTCACCTTCGCCCCGTCAATCCTCAGCAACGTCCTCACCGCGTCCCGAACCCTCGTCAACACCTCCGAATCCTGTCCGCCCTCAACAACCACAAGAGCCCCGGCAATCTGCGCGCGCTGCATCTGCGTCAGCAGCGGTTTACTATCAGCAACAACCACCGTCTCACTCCCCGATGACTCTGTTGTCGTTCTGGTACCACCTTGAGAATCCGTCTCCTGGGTTTGCCTTTCCACCGCCCCCAAGGATTAAGAGAGCGGTTATCGCAAACCCTGTGCTCAAGGCAGCAGCAACGCCTCAGCACAACGCCATGACTTGACCGACAGACAGCCCTGTAACTTCAGAGATCTGTTCAGCCTCCATACCAAGAGCGAGAAGTTTTCCGGCAAGTTCTAAGGTTTTTTGTTCTGCACCCTGCGCTATGCCTTGCGCTATACCCCGCGCCTCGCCCCGCGCCTCACCCCGCGCCTCGCCCCGCGCCTCGCCCCGCGCCTCACCAATCCTTATACCCTTTTCAATCCCTTCTTCCATCCTGACACTCAGGGCGTCCTCAAGGTTGAATTCTACCATAAGCATGTTAAGCACCTCCGATGATAGGTTAGGCAAAATATCAATTAAGATATCATTCTTGATGCAATCCTTGACCGCGGAGGCAAGGGCGTCCTGAAACTTAAGGCCCGCGGCCTGGTATTCCCGTACTTTAGAGACGTAGGTTACATAGCCGTTTAAGTGGATACTCTTTTGGATTACGTCAGCATTATGACCTTTGTTAATGTTGATGATCGGGACTTCCAGCTCAAGGGCGCTTCCGAATCCTGTCCTGTCAGGGTTTTCCATGAAAGCGTCAGAAAGTTTCAGGGTGGTTCGGTCAACATAGTCGTCTTTACCATTATACAAGACACAAAACTCCGGTCTGGGGATTTCAACCAAGCTCGTCCGATAGATTGTCTTGTTATCAACGATTCTTTCATAGACTCTTGAGAGGTAAATCAGCACACGTAAGGGCATGTTCTCATTAATCGTTGACTGATGCTCAATTAAGACAACAAGCCTGCCGTCAACAACAAAAGCCAGATCGTTGATTCGGTCCATAAACAGGACATCCTCAAGGGTCGTCTGCTTGATAGGCGTCTCAGGCGGAAGCTCTTTCCCGGACAACGCGTTGTACAGCTCCAGGATTTTATCGGGTTCATTGAAAATGTGGGTGAACAGCGTGGCCTTGAAATTCCTGTTTCCGCTCATGACGCCTCCGGCTCTTCTTTATGTTGATTATAGCAATTTTACGAGTGTTTTTCAATGAGCCGTCTGCACACGCCGCACATCATCAATATGTATTTAGCGAACTCAACATCAATAAAGAACTGAGGCCTCGATTCGCCCGTTAACCCATTCGATATTTGATCCAACTCCTCAAATCCCGGACTCGCGGATTCCCAATTCTCGAACCTCGAACACCGCGCACCGCACTCCAACTATCCCATCGCCGAAACGCTCACCTTCGCCCCGTCAATCCTCAGCAACGTCCTCACCGCGTCCCGAACCCTCGTCAACACCTGCGAATCCTGTCCGCCCTCAACAACCACAAGAACCCCGGCAATCTGCGCGCGCTGCATCTGAGTTAACAGTGGTTTACTATCAGCAACAACCACCGTCTCACTTCCCGATGACTCTGTTGTCGTTCTGGTACCACCTTGAGAATCCGTCTCCTGGGTTTGCCTTTCCACATAATTGATATCACGCTCGTATTCACGCATAACCCCTGTCTCGAAAGTAATCGTCACATGAACCTTGCCCACACCCGCCATCTTTTCCACAGCATCCTTGACCTTTTTCTCCAAAACCCGCTCCTCCGCGTCCATAGCCGCATCCACCTCCGCGTCATAACCCGACAACGCCTCCACAACAGCATCTCCCGAAGACGGCTGGTTCCCCAGGCCCGTCCCAGAAACCGCCAGATTATTACCCTTCGGCTCATCGTCCGTCTGGTCCGAATTGCCAAACAACAAAACAGCCGCCACAACAACAAGCAAAATAATAAGGGGAACAGCCTTCTCCGGGATTTTGGGGATTTTCGGAAACTGCATAACATCACATCCTTTCAGCAATGGACAAAACAATGGACAATGGACAATGGACAATGGACAATGGTTTAACTTCACTTTTCCTTGACGACAACAACATCGCGTGGCACCTGCAGCGCCTCAGCCACCTTATCTCGCACCATCCGCTCCAAATCAGTCAGAGACTCGCTTACAGGCTTCGAACTCTCCCCACCATCCCCGCCATCACCCTCTCCTCCAATCACCTCCACCCTCACTACAGGATCGACCTCCACCACTGTGGCTGCCGACTTATACAAATCGACATCAATCCGAACAATCGGTGGATAATCCAAATACCCATCCCCGTCCCTTCCCAACTCAACCCGAACCTCGGCCTTCACCACTGACGCCGCGCTCTCAGCCACAGAACGAACCTGAGACTGAAGGATCCTGCGATACTGCTCCCGCACGACATCCTTCCCTGGATTCGCCGACTGCCCATCCGGCACCACGGCCGGTGCCTGAGAAATGATCTGGGTCCAAGGACGAAAAACCTCATCAACCGGCATCCGCAGCAACGATGTAATGGGTTGCAAAACCGCCGCAATCACAAAAAATCCCATAATCAACCGCACAAATCCCCGCATAGAACTGTTCGGCAGCAACATCTCCAAAAAAGCTGCCAGCAACAGAATAAACGCCAAATTCCCAATCACAAGCTTAAGCGTCTCCATCCTCACCGTTCCCCCAATTCATGACCCGACCCCTTCACCTTTACCTTGTATCCCGTATCCCGTATCCCGTATCCCGTACCCCCACCCCGAACCCCGAACACCGCACCCGCACCCCGAAGGCCGGACACCAATCACGTTGACAACATAGACGACAAATTCCCCACACCCGTCACAATAACCACCGCCAAGAAAAACATAAGCCCCACCGCCGCCACCGTCGCAAAAATATATTGCATGCCCTTACCCATATCCTGCAGAGCCCCGGCCAGCTCCTTCTCCCCGATCGGTTCCACCAGCGCCGCCGTCAAATGGAATGTCAGCGCCATTGCCGCGATCTTCAACACCGGAATCAGCGTAATAAAAACCAGCACAAACAATACCATAATCCCAATAGCGTTTTTTAACAGCAGCCCCGAAGTCACCACCAGCTCAAAAGCATCCTTAAAATACTTCCCCACAACCGGAATCAGATCAACCGAATACTTCGCCGTACGCATCCCCACCCCATCCGCCACACCGCCCGTAAGCCCTTGAACACTCATAATCCCCAAAAAAACCGTCATAACAAGCCCAATCCCAACTTTGCCGCCCATTTCCAGCAATCCCGCCAGCCTTTCCAGCTTAAACTGAGCCGACACGCTGTTAAACAACCTCAATCCCACGGCCAAAAAGAACAGCGGCAACACCACCGTCTTCAGAATTGTCGCCAGCACCGTCAAACTCCCCAGAACCACCGGCTTAAAAAGCGCCGAACTCGTCAAATTACCCATAGACAAAAGCACCGTAAACATAATCGGCATAATCGCCTGCATAAACGAAACCATATTATCAATGGCCTCAACCGCCGACTCCAAAGCCACACGAAAAGCCGCCACCGCCAACCCAATCAGCACAAAAACATTCAGCAACCGCGCCACCTGGCTCACCTGGCCTCCAAAAGCCAACTGCAGCTGATTCAGAATCGCGCAAAAAACAGCCAGCACAATAAGCTTAGCAATAAGCGGCCCATTCACAACAAAAGTCTGCACACAAAACCGCAAAATCCCCAGCAAAATCCCGCCAAAGCTCAACCCCCCCTCACCCCGCAACAGATCCTGAAAAAACCTATCAAAAGAAAAATCCGGCAAAATAGACCTAACCTCCGCCTCATAATTGGCAAAGAGATCAAAAGCCTCATCCAAATGAAACTCCTCCTGCAAATCATGAAGAATCTCATTCTGCAAAGCATCCACAGGCGACTCCGCCAAATAAGGATTGTCCGTCCCCGCATCAGACCGGGACAACTCCACCGGCAGAACCTCCACAGGAGCGACCTCAACCCGATCAACACCCCAGGCAACCCCCAGCCCGCACGTTTCGCAAAATCCCGTCATCCCGCACACCCCCAAACACACACAAGCCCAGAACAAAACCCTAAAAAAGTATGTCCTAACCCCCCGCTGGTTTTCGGTATACGGTACTCGGTTTTCGGTATACGGCCCGAGGAATTCGGTTTTCGGTTTTCGGTTTCCAGCCTTTGGCATGAACCCTGCCCCTTCCCAACGCCCACTAACCCCTAATCTCCTAACCCCTGCACCCAATAAAGCTCTTACGCCAGCAGAGTCATCATCGACTGAATAATTGCTGTCACAATAGGTGTCGCCATAACAATAACCGTAACCTTGGCAGCAATTTCCACCTTCGTCGCCAATGCGCTATCGCCGGCATCGCGGCAGATCTGGCTGCCCAACTCAGCGACAAAAGCCACCCCCACCACTTTCAGCACAATAAGAAGATAAAACGAACTAATATTCGCCTGATTAGCCAAAGACTCCAGCAGTTCAACAACCACCTTAACCTTGTCCATCACCACAATAAAAAGGGCCACACTGGCAACGATAGTTAGCTGCACAGCCATTTCCGGCCTAAACTGCTTAAGAATAGCCCCAATGCTAGAAACCACCAGCGCAATACCCACAATTTGAATAATATCCATCGATTCCATCCCCTGCCATGTAAAATAGAACAAGCAGTTTGAAAGCGAAGCTTTAAAACTGCAAGACTTTTCCGAAACGAGCTTAACGCGAGTTTTAGAAAAGTTTGAAGACTGTCCGTACCACGGTAAACAGCTCATCAATCTTCTGCATAACCATGGTCAACACGACCACCACACCAGCAATCGTCAGCAATTGTGCCTGCTCCTTTTTTCCCGCCTCGCTCAGCACCATAGCCAGAATCGCAACCAGCAAGCCAATCCCGGCAACCTTCAGAATAAAATCCAGACTCATTACCTATTCACCCCCTTTAGCAATGGACAATGGACAATGGACAAGGGCAATGGACAATGGACAATGGACAATGGACAATGAACCACCGTCAGCCAAATAACAAACCCAACCACCAATCAAACTTAACTTTTGCCCTATGATCCTTGTAATACTCGATTTCTGTTCCTTACTCATTGCACTCTGCCTTCTGCCTTCTGCCTTCTGCCTTCTGCCTTCTGCCTTCTGCCATTGTCCATTGTCCATTGTCCATTGCATTGTCCATTGCCTCAAAGTATCGCAATCACCACCGCGATCCCCCCCAGGAACCCAAAATAACTCCACATGCGCGCCTGCCGCTCGGCATCCACACGCTGGGTTTCCTCCGTCCCTTGGATCTGATTGCGGATCAACATCAACTGTTTATGTTGTTCATGTCTGTCCGACCGGCCGGCACAGCCTCCCAAGCGGTTCACCAACTCCCAATCCTCAGCCGTCAAACAAAAATAACTCTTCTGTGCTGCCACAACTTCACGCCACGTCTCCTCAATTTGCCCACCAGCTTCTAAACCTTCAGCCACGCTCAGAAAAAAATTTCCCCATGGAAACCCAATGCGCTGCAGACGGCGGAAAGCCACAGGTAAAGGCGTCATCCCCCAAAAAATCTCCGTATCCAGCAACGAAAGCGCGTGCTCAAACAGCTCCAGTTGCTTCAGTCTTTTTCGGATAGTCGAAGCGCGCCAAAGACCAAGCCAACCCAATCCAATAATAATAACCGCATATCTAATCAGCGCCATACTTTCATCACATCCCTACTGGTCGCTGTTCACTATTCGCTATGCAAAGGATTCTACAGCTGTATCTCAGGGACACTTCGAATCACGGACCAGCGAACCGCGAACCTCGAACTGCCCATTCCCCAACCGATGCACCTTCTCCAGTGTCCCCGGCCCCCGACGCCGGCTCAAAACCACCGCCTTCTGAAAAACTCCCGTATCCAGCAACGGCTTAATCACGCTTCGCGCCGTCAAATCACCTATGGAATCCGCGTGACATGTCGCCAACATTTTAACGCCACACCGGGCCGCCTCCTTGACCGCTTCCACTTCCTCCACACCGCCCAACTCATCAACCGCGATGATATCCGGCGACATCGTTCGCACCATCATCTCAATACCCAACTTCTTCGGACACTTGTCAAGCACATCCGTACGCCAACCCAAGTCAAAAGACGCTGCTCCCTGCCACATCCCGGCAATTTCACTGCGCTCATCAACAACACCCACCCGATGAGGCGGCAATGCCACCTCCGGCGCTCCATTGCTCAGACTCCTGACCAACAACCGCAACAATGTCGTCTTCCCCGCCCGTGGCGGCGAAACAATCAACGTATGAGGAAACCCTTGGCTGTTGAGAGCAACTTGCCGTAACAGAAACGAAATATCCGACTGAGGGTCCCTGGCAATACGAAAATTGACCGCCGCAATATTTTTTTGTGTGCGGATGCACCCCTGCTCCAACACCGCTTCGCCTGCCAGGCCGACACGATGACCGCCGGGCAAAGTAACAAACCCCTGACGCAAACTTTCCTCCGCCGCGTGCATCGAACTCAGCGTCACCCGTTCCATCACCTGGCTGATATCAGACTCTTTCACACGATAAGCTGCCTCAGGCTCAACAAGCCGCCCATTCGCCGCCACAAAAAAATCTTGCGATGCTGTACGCACAAGCAGCGGACAGCCGATTCTCAACCGTATTTCCTCCGGGTTCTCATTGGTTTTGACTAAATGAGCTTCCGCCTTAACAAGGCAATCCCACAAATCATGACCGAACCATTTTTCCGCCACTTTCAACCCCATCGGCGCCACCCCTTCCATCCCTTTAAAGGTATGTCCCCGGTCTCGTTTTTAGACGAACAAAAAACCAGCCTCTCTAAATGAATGGCTGGTCTACGTTGTCTGCTTATTTCATTACTATTTGGGGTTGCTCTTATTCGGGCCTCCGCCCTTGCCTCTATCTTCGCCCCTGCTGTCATCACCACTTATTTTTCTATCATCGCTCATGGTATCGCCTTCATTATGATTCCTGTTATACGGCACATAGAGATCCTCAAAACGCAACGGCGCATAGGGATCAACCTCGCCGGACTCCTGTCCCGCGCCATCTTCGTCACTAGCAGAGTCTCCAGATCCCTCAAATACTTCATCATCCTCAGCCGCCAAATCACGAGAACTTTTCAGATCATCCCTCAATTCATCCAAAAGGTCGCCAACATCCCTTAAAATATCAAACCCTCTTGGCTCAACATCTCCGAGATTATCAAACCTCTCCGGCTCATCAGCGTCCCTCAGATCATCAGATCCCTCCGGCTCAACACCCTCTTCAAGATCATCAGACCTCTCCGGCTCATCAGATCCCTGCGATTCAACAGCGTCCCTCAGATCATCAGCCCCTACATCCTCCAGATCATCAGCATCAAGATCCCCCAGATCAAATTCTACCAGATCATCAAACTCTTCCAACTCATCAAAGTCCTCCAGGTTGTCAAAGTCCTCCGAATTATAAAAATCCGCCGACTCATCAAAATCCTCCAGTTCACCAGCATCATTCAGACTATCAAGATCCTCCGGTCTGTCAGAATCCTCCAGACCAACAGAACCCTCCAGATCGTCAGCAACATATCTCTCCGCAGACCGATTATCCGGCGCATCATCTATATTGTTATTAGACACATTATCGCGATCAATCCGGCTGTTCATGAACAAATCTACCGGCTCTGACCCATCCTTCTTAGCAGACTGCGTCGCTTCAAAGAATTCCGAAAATGTCAGTGCTTTTTCATCATCTCTAAGAATTGTCCTATCAAGGCCGACATCATCAAACGTCACTTGATCAAATGCAGCTCGAACCGGCTCAACATGAACCGGCTCAAAACCATCGAGCCTTTCATCAAGCCCAACGAAATCAGTCTTAACATTGTCAACCCCGGCGCCGCGTTCCACGTCATCAAGTTCAGCAGCAAACTCAACATCGTCATACCCTACCTCGTCTTCATACTCCACAACATCATATATCGCCGCATCAACATCAGGCGCCATGGCCTCCTGCGCGATATCTCCGTATCGCCCATCCTCATCTCCCATATCCTCATATCTCACATCACGAAATTGATAGCCGTCACCCTTCTCCCCAACGGCTGCCTGTTCACCATCATAGAGTTCTTCATCGATTGCTTCGTCAAGTTCTTCGAGATACACATCATCAAGTTCGTGCAGTGTTTCATCACTCATGGCGCGATACTTGCCCTCATCATAATCCTCAGGATAATCCTCATCACAATATTCCCCGTCAAGATAGTCCTCGCGCAACCCCTCTTCAAACGCATCCTCTCTCAGCGGCTGCAGGAACCCTCCATCGGCTGCTTGCTCCCTCAGCCGAGACATCCGTTCACTTAGCGTCGAACCATTATCCTCCCTTAAGTCCATATCACCTTGGACAACGGGCTCCTCAACCAAACACCAGCCGGCATTTTCCGCGGCATCACCCGGCAAGCCAACTTCATCCGGCATACCGCCGTTCTCCGGCAAGTCAGCATCCTCGAGCAAGCGCCAGCCAACATCTCCTGCCAGGCCACTGTCCGGTCGCCTTTCGTCTTCGTACGCAACACCGAGCTCCTCATCAAAATGCTGTTCCGTTTCTTCGGGTTCAACATCATCGCGGGAAGGGGGCGAATCGATTTGCGCGTACGTAATTCTGAACCGCGCAGATCCTTCATCGTCCCCAGGCCCAAGCAGCCCTCCATATTGCGCGAACACAGCGTCAACCGTCGTCATATCCTCATCGCCGACCGCAATGTGATCATTCGAACGAACACCCTCGTGTTTTTCCGGTTTATAGACCTTCTCCTGCAACTCCTTAATCTGTGTAAGGTTGGCCGCCACACTCCCTTGGCTCACCAACAAAGCGCAGCAAACCTCATTAATCTCCTCATCCCAATGCATAGCGCCGGACTCACATCTTTCCCAATAATGCTCACCAATCTCCAATTTGAGAGACTTCATACGAGCTTGCTCCGTCTCAATGTCAGCCTTTAGCTGCTTCACCTCGCGTCTGTCCTTGGCTTTCTCCGCGTTGATCCTCCTCCTCCGTCTGATAGCGAGACCGATCCCTTTGAAGGCTTTCAACAAAAGACGCCCCAAGGCTTTCAGTGGATTTTTGCTTTGATTCATCGAACTCATCCTGACTCCCCCACACTCTATTCAAAAATCAAAAAAGACTCTATCCAACGACAATATTGACAAGTTTTCCCGGCACAACAACCATCTTGACAACAGATTTTCCATCAAGATACTGTGTAACTTTCGGCAGGCCGGCCACATACTCCTTCAACGCCTCCTGCGATGCTGCCGTCTCCGCCGGCAGTTGTAAACGGTCCCGCACTTTTCCGTTGATTTGGAGAACGACGGTCACCATCTCCATCTCCAGAAACGCCTCCTGATACTGCGGCCACCCTTGCAGAAAAATTGAATCCTCATACCCCATCGCTTGCCAAAGCTCCTCCGCCAAATGGGGTACAAAAGGTGCCAATAGCAGCAACACAGCCCGCAGACCCTGCCTCAGCACACCTGTATCAGCCTCTGGTTTTTCCTTAAAAAGATAAAGCTCGTTCACCAACTCCATAACAGCGCTGATCGCCGTATTGAAATTAAAGCGCACACCCACATCGTGGGTGACTCTTTTTATTGTCACATGAACACGCCGCAGCATATCCTTGTTGTCACCGTTCCAACGGTCAAAACCATCCCGACCGGCACAATCATCCCACGGAACCGCAGTCCCACCTATGGCGCCACCACCAAGCTCGTCCCCAGAGACACGCTTCAGCACCTGCCAGGCAAGCCGCCAAACACGGTTCAGAAAACGATAACACCCCTCAACCCCATGATCATTCCACTCCAAATCCCGCTCAGGAGGAGCGGCAAAAAGAATAAAAAGCCGCGCCGTATCCGCGCCGAACCGCTCCACAATATCCTCGGGGCTGACAATATTACCCAGCCTCTTCTGCATTTTAGCCCCATTCAGGCAAACCATACCCTGGGTCAATAAATTCTCAAAAGGCTCTCCAACGCTCAGATGCCCGCAATCTCGCAGCGCCTTTACCAAAAACCGCGCGTACAGCAAATGTAGAATCGCGTGCTCAACGCCCCCCACATACTGATCAACACCCATCCAATAATCGGTCTTCTCCCTGTCAAAAGCCGCCGTCTCGCTGCAAGGATCGCAATACCGCAAAAAATACCACGAAGAACACATAAAAGTATCCATCGTATCCGTCTCCCGCACAGCCGCGCCGCCGCAAAGCGGGCACACCGCCTCCCGGAAAGACGGCGAAGAGCGGAGCGGGTTTTCCCCCGCCTCAAACACAATATCATCAGGCAGCAACACAGGCAGCTGATCCTCCGGCACAGGCGTCAGGCCGCACTTGGGGCACATCAGCATAGGAATAGGCGCGCCCCAATAACGCTGGCGCGAAATCAGCCAATCCCGCAGCCGGTAATTCACCTTGCGCGATCCCATACCCAACCGCTCCACCTCATCAGCCATAGCCCCCCAAGCCTCGCCGGAGCTCATCCCGCTGAAACGGCCCGAATTAATCATAACCCCTTCCCCGGTATAAGCCTCACCCATCAGATCGGCATCCTCAGGCGCCTTCCCCGGCTCCAGAATCACGCAGCGGATATCCAGCCCATACTTAACCGCAAACGAAAAATCGCGGCTGTCATGAGCGGGCACACCCATCACCGCCCCTGTCCCATACTGCGGCAGCACATAATTCGCAATCCAAATCGGCACACGTTCCCCGCTCAGCGGATTCAGGCAATACCGCCCGATAAACATACCCACCTTCTCCGCGTCGTCAGCTGTGCGCGCCTCCTCATTCAACCCATTAAACTCACGGACAAAGGCCGTCACGCTCTCTTGATAAGCCGTCCCCTCCACCAACTCCGCAACCAAAGGATGCTCCGGCGCCAAAACAAGATAACTCACGCCAAAAAGCGTATCAACTCGGGTCGTAAACACCGCAATCCCTGCTCGCTGGTTCGACGTTGGCTCTTCGATATTCGCCGTCCGGACTCCATTGTCTCCATTGTCTCCAATTGTCCATTGACTAAACTCCACCTGAACACCTTCAGAACGGCCAATCCAATTGCGCTGCATGGTTTTAACCTTCTCCGGCCAACCCGTCAGCCCATCAAGATCATTCAAAAGCTGCTCAGAATAGTTCGTAATCTTAAGGAACCACTGCTCTAGGCTGCGCAGTTCCACCGCCGCGGCACATCGCTCGCACACGCCACCCTCAGCCTGCTCATTAGCCAGAACCGTAGCACAAGACGGGCACCAGTTGACATTGGCTTCCTTTCGGTACACCAACCCACGCTTATACAACTCCAGAAAAATCCACTGGGTCCAGCGATAATACTCAGGCGAACACGTCGTCACTTCCCTTCCCCAATCATAGGAAAGCCCCAGCCCCGCCAACTGGCTACGCATGTGAGCGATATTATCCCTCGTCCATTCAGCCGGCGGCCTCTGATTCTTGATCGCGGCGTTCTCCGCGGGCAGCCCAAAAGCATCCCACCCGATTGGATGCAGCACATTGTATCCCTGCATCCTCTTAAAGCGCGCAATAACATCTACAATCGAATAATTGCGCACATGACCCATATGTAACCGCCCGGACGGATAAGGAAACATCGCCAGCGCGTAAAACTTTTCCCCGGCCTCATCCTCCCGGACACGATTAGCCCCGCTCTCCCGCCAGCGCTCCTGCCATTTGCTTTCAATCCTCGCGAAATCATACCGTTCCTTGATCATAACGTCTCCTTAATCACATGTTTGAGTCACGAACATCGGACCGCGTCCCCCCAAAGACGTTCCAGGTTATAAAAAGCCCTGGTTTCCGGCGTCATAATATGAATCACAAGATCGCCGCAATCCAACAAAATCCAATTAGCGTCAGCCAATCCCTCTGTGCGGAGCAACCGCACCCCCAACGCTTCCATTTCCTCATGCAAATATTCCGCCACAGCTCTGGTTTGAGTCCGGGAATTGCCTGTGACCAACAAAAAATAGTCGGTCACAACCGAAATATCTCTAAGATCAAGCAAAAGCACATCTCTTCCCTTTTTCTCCTCAACGAACCTGACGACCTTCTCCAAACAATCTTGATCAATAGGCAACCAACAGACCTCCCTTCTCGCTGGTTCGATGTTCGATGTTCGATGTTCGATTAGAACTAAGAGTCAACCTCATTAAGACTATGATACCGTTTTTTTCGCGAAATGTCTACCACAAAACGATACGATAGGCATTTTAAGGGCTTCAAAAGTTACAGATCAGACCGATCAGGCCCCAGCCGGAGGCAGGAGGGGGCGGTGGACAATGGACAATGGACAATGGACAATGGACAATGTGAGAATTCAGCCGATGACACAATGGCTTCATATCATGAAGTCCCTTATTTATGAGAGGAGAGCCTTCACCATTGTCCGTTGTCCATCCTACCATCTTGTGTTCCTCATTGTCCATTGTCCATTGTCCATTGTCCATTGTCCACCGCCCCCTCCTGCCTCCGGCTGGGGTCTGATCGGTCTGATCTGTAACCTTCAAAAGGCTGCAGGTCAGGCCTGCTTCGTTTTCCAATCAACAAGACTCGTCCGAGCCATCAGTGTCAACGGATGAAGCGGTTTTCCCTTCGCCTCCAAAAAGCTTATCGTCATATCCATACAAGCCACAGTCGCTTCAAAAAGATCTCGGTACAACAACTTGCGCATCGCGCCCACCCCCGGATAATCCCGCTCCGGTTCCACACAATCCGCTGTATAAATCAGCATCTCCAAAGGGGTCATCCCCGGCCGTCCTGTCGTATGATACGAGATCGCGTTTAAAACATCATGATCGTCAATCCCAAATTGTTTGCGGACGATATCAGCCGCCAGCCGTCCATGCAAAACCTGCGGTGATGTAATATCCTCGGCAAATTCAATCAGCCCCAAATCCTTGGCTTGCCGAATTTGTTCCGGGAAAGGCAAAGACTTCGCCAAATCATGAGCGACAGCGGCGAGACAGGCCGCATCAGCGTCGATTCCGTATAGAGGCGCAACCTCTTTGACAACCGCTTCCACGCCGACCACATGCTTAAACTTTTCAAAATCCAATTCACGACCGGCAAGGTTACGAATCATCGCAATCTTCATGTTTGTCCCGCTTTTCCTCTCTCCGACCAGCTTTTTCTGCTAAATCAATTATAGAACAAGCAAAAACACCTTACAATAAAAAAGAATGAGGTATTCAGACGAATTGAATCGAAAAGGATACCCCCGACGAAAAACGCCCCTAATGAGTCCTCGTACCCCATTCCATGAAATTCACTTATCCCCTTGCCGCATCGTTGGAAACAAGATAACATCCCGGATGGAAGGCGAATCCGTCAGCAGCATAACAAGGCGGTCAATCCCCAGCCCCAGCCCTCCCGTGGGCGGCAGCCCATACTCAAGGGCCTGCACAAAATCCTCATCCATCATATGGGCTTCATCGTCCCCCTTGGCGCGCTGCAGCCCCTGCTCCTCAAACCGCCGGCGCTGATCCAGCGGGTTATTCAACTCTGAAAAGGCGTTGGCCATTTCCCGGCCATAAATAAACAACTCAAACCGGTTCGTTAACTCCGGCCGTTCCGCGTTGCGCCGGGCCAGCGGTGAAATCTCCACCGGATGCCCAATCACAAAAGTCGGCTGAATCAGCTTTTCCTCAACAAACGCCTCAAAAACCAGATTCAAAACCATCCACCGGCTCTCATCGCCATTAATCTCAAGGCCTTTAGCCCGCGCCGCGTCCCGCGCCGCGCCATCATCCGTCATCACCTCAAAATCCAGCCCGGTATACTCCCGAACAGCGTCAATCATCGTCACCCGCCGCCAAGGTCTGGCAAAATCAAGGCTCTCCCCCTGATACACAAGACGCTCGCTCCCGCACACCTCCCGAACCACAAACGCCAGCAGCCCCTCCAAACGCTCCATGGTCTGTATGTAATCGGCGTACGCCTCATACCACTCCATCATCGTAAACTCCGGATTATGCTTAATCGAAATCCCTTCATTGCGAAAAATCCGACCAATCTCGAAAACCTTCTCAAAGCCGCCGACAATCAACCTTTTCAAGGGCAGCTCCAACGCGATCCGCAAAAAAAGATCCATATCCAACGCGTTATGATGGGTCACAAAAGGCCGCGCCGCCGCGCCACTGGGAATCCCCATCAACGTCGGCGTTTCCACCTCAACGAACCCCCGCTCCTCCAAATAAAGACGGATCAAGCGAATCACCTTGCTGCGAGTCATAAAAGTCTGCCGCACCTCAGGATTCATCATAAGATCCAAATACCTCTGCCGATAACGGGTTTCAACATCGGTCAGCCCGTGAAACTTCTCCGGCAGCGGTCGCAGCGACTTCGCCAGCATAACAAGGCTCAGAGAACGGACAGAGACCTCCCCCATTCTGGTACGAAAAACCTTGCCGGCCACACCGATATAGTCGCCGATATCCGCCAGTTTCAGTACGGCAAAATCCGTCTCCGCCAGATCATCCTTCCGGGCATAAATCTGCAACCGCCCCGAAGCATCCTGGATATGGGCAAAAACAACCTTACCGCTATCCCGCTTTGACATAATCCGGCCAGCCACAGACACATCCTGCTCCTCCAGCGCTTCAAACCCCGCCACAATTTCATCAGCCCCATGGGTTCGCTCAAACCGTTCGGCGTAGGCCTCCACGCCAAGCTCCTCCAGCCGCTTCAACTTCTCCAACCGAATACCGAAATAATCATTGCCCGCCGGCTCGCCAGTTTGTTTTGCACCGTCCGCTGTTTCCATTCCCATATGATCAGCCATCCCATTCTCCACTGCAGAACCGACCCATGGCCGCTTCTCAGGTATAATTCAGATCCCGAATCTCACAACACGAACCCCGCGGCACGAATCCCGAACACCCGACTCATCGGATATCTATAATCTCATACCGAAGCACACCAACCGGAACCGCAACCTCAACAATGCTGCCCTTGCTCTTACCCAACACCGCCATGCCCACAGGCGACTCATTGGAAATCCGGCTCGAAGCCGGATCCGCTTCCGCCGACCCTACGATGGTATACTGAACCTCCACTGAATCCTCCACATCCTTAATCACAACTGTGCTGCCCAAAGACACCTGGTCATGAGCCGCGCACTCGCTCTCGTCGATCACCCTGACATTGCGCAGCATCTTCTCCAAAGAAATAATCCGGCCCTCAATAAAGGCCTGCTCGTTTTTGGCGTCCTCATATTCGGAGTTCTCCGAAATATCACCGAACTCAATAGCCTGCTTGATACGATCCGCCACCTCACGCCGCTTTTGCGTTTTCAGAAACTCCAGTTCCTCTTCAAGCTTGAGTAACCCGTCGCGGGTCAAAATAACTTCCTTTTCATCAACCATACCGGAACCTCCTCTTTCCTCCAAGTGATGGCCTCATTAGCCATCTGATATAATCATGCAAAACATTATGCTCATCGTCCTTGAAAATATACTCCCTCACAAAAAACAGAAACCGCCCAACACGAACCAGCGCTGTGATTCACCAAGATTCTTGACGATTCGGAACAATCCACTCCAACAGCCAGCAATAAATTACTCGTATTATAAGAAAGCTCTTCCAAGTTGTCAACCCAATGCCGGAATTGACCAAAAAATATTTTTTCTGGTTTAAAGGAATCCTATTAGGTAAAAGAAAAACCGAACTGCCGTTCAGTTTCCCTTCCTTGCAGATTGTCCGATATACGAAACAAATCTATTTTGACTTGCGCTTCCGCGCAGCCTCTGACTTCTTCTTTCTCTTGACGCTGGGTTTCTCATAATGCTCATGCTTGCGCGCTTCAGACAAAACGCCCGAACGCTGGCAATTTCGCTTAAACCTGCGGAGAGCAGAATCCAGGGATTCGTTCTTGCCAACTCGTACTTCACTCACTTTTATCCCTCCCTCCACTGGATTGCTCCGAAATAATCCTTCAACCCGAACACAAAACGAAAACCGTCAAGGATCTGAAACAATTATACTGGATCAGACCGAACACGTCAAGTTTTGGACAGGCAATAATTTACTACTATTTACCATCTTTCCCATTTAATTTTAAATGCTTTTTTATCCCTCGAGATGCCCCTCTCATTTGATCTGCGACTGTACCGGAGAAATCCCAGCACGAATCCTAATCCCTGCTAAAAACAGAGATCAGAATAATGCCGAACCCCCGTCAGCGGTTTTGACGGGGGTTAATCGTTATAGATACTGCATTCTAAGCAAACATCTTCCCAAGTCACTGGCGTCAGAGAGTTTCTGCTGTCTGCATTTCGCTCTTCTCAAAAGTCTCTCCCGGAGATTTAATCCTTTTGGATCTGAGAAACCTGGCAATTTCTTTCCGAAAATAAAAACCCGCTCCACCTGCCAACAGCAGAAACAACAACAAGATATAAAACAGGATGTTGACATAAAGCGGCGGATTCTGATGGGGAAGCGCCAAAGTCAGCGCCGGAGGCCCCAGCGTCACGATTTGTTCTCCTATGATGCTTGTAACAATTTTCAGTTTATCAATAACCAGCGTAAGGTTCTGATCCGTGTCGGCAAAGGGATACCGCCCGGTGATCTCGCAAATTTCAATGTCTCCGCTCAAGCCCCCGCTTACCATAACCGCCAAATAAAGCTTGCCGTCTTTGTAGACTGCGGGGGTGACGACACCGTTGGCTTTATCAGTGATCGTGACAGCGTTTTCGTCCTCAGCAACGATTTCAATCTGATACCCGTAAAATTCGGAAATAGTGTTGATTGTAAGCGTCGTGGTATACTTGGTATGTCCGAAATCTGATGAAACAACAGGCTCTGAAAGCGAACAGTTGATTGCCGGTTGCTTGAGCGGCACCGAACCTTCAGGCTCTTCTCCGGGAGGATAGCCAGACAGATCATCATCAGAAACACCTGCAGGACTATCGCCGGGCTTCAGCTGAGATTCCGCCGGAACAGGAGGTGGGCCGAAAGAATCATCGGCGGCATGAGAGGGTAGGGCAAAGCAGAACAAAAGAAACACTGCGAGGGCGCACAAAACCGTCTTTTTCATAATCAATCACAGACCTCTCACTCAAAATTATACCGTTGCTTCCCCGCATCCGAAGATGCGAAGAAGCAACAGAATCGGAAGATATCCAAAACCTCTGTCTATTGTTACGAAACGTATCTGCTAGTCCATCTGTGTTTACAGGCCAAGCTCGCCGGCGTAGACCATTTTTGTTTTAAAGGTGCTTAAATCTGTCTGATCAAGTTCAAAGACACGGACACCTCTCATACGGTCATTGTTGGCGCCGCCCAAACCGTAAGTCTGGTACCCCACGTTAGCGTCATAACCGAGCATAACGCCATAGTAATTCCCGACATAATCGTTAACATGATCGTGTCCAACGAACATACCCTTAACATCACCGCGTTCAAGAACGGCAGTGAACAAACCGCTGTTGACGTTGGCGGGACATTCGGCCTCATTCTTCTCGCCGACAACATTGAATTTGCTTCTGTTAGCCCACATAAGACCCCATTCCGGCGTTGGAATATGGTAGAACATCAGAGAAGGAATCTTTTTGCCGTATTTGGCTTCCAGCGCGGCAGAAGCTTTGGAATACCACTGAATCTGCTGAGGCCGGATCCAGTCGTAGCCACCGATCCCTTTGCCACTGACATCATATCTGTTGGAATCGAAAGCCCAGACATTGTAGAGCGGCGTCGTGCCGGCAGCATCATAAATAAGCTGGTACATATCGCCTACACCATAAGTGTTTCTGCCGTTGGGTTCGTAATCCTGGGCGCCGCTCATGGTCGCCCGGTTCACGTTGTAAGCAAAGCTGCGATAATAAGCGAGCTGGCGGATTTTGTTCCAGCCGTCGTTGAGAGCCGTCGTGGCATCTTCATCATGGTTACCGTAGGTGATCATCCAAGGGATGCCTCTTTCTTCCATGGGCGCGACCATCTGTCGGATATATTCCTGCAGATTATCCGCATTCATGTTGCCGCCGAGCATATCGCCCGTCATAACAACCAGATCAGGCTTCTCTGCATCCAGGGCGGCACCCATCAACGCAACGGATTTCTGGTTGACGGTTGTTTTGTTCGTTGAGTTAATATAATCCTGGAAATCGGACATCTGCATAATCTTGAAAGTTCCGTCCGCACTGAAAGTAAGCTGTTTTATCTTCTGGGCGTCAAGGATTCTGTTGGCGATCATGACATAGTCGGCTAGGTCAATGACGCCGTCGCCGTTCAGGTCATATCGGGAGGCTGCCGCCCAGTTGGGGTGGTTTGTGTCCGCCATGAAAAAAGTCAAAGCTTTGGATAGAGTTTCCACCGTGAATTCGGTGATGGGTGAATCATCAATAATGCTGATACCGGTATTGCTGCCGGCAATAGCGACTTCCACGGCAGACCCCAGCATAGCGGCTTCACAGGAAACAAGGGAGATGCTGCCTGTGGTTTCCTGATGACCGGCTGTGGCGCAAACCGTCAGCAGCTTGCTGTAATCGGCCGTCGCCGAGTCTACCATGAAGACCACGCTAACAATGTTGTCGTTCTCTTTGCTGGCGAGAATGGTCACGCCTTGGCCTGCTTCCACTTTCAGATCCGAGAAGGCGGCCGCGTCATAGCTGAAGCTTGCCTGGAACGTATCCGTGCCGCCGATGTCGTATGTGTAGACTGTTCCGGCAACGGTTCCCCCGAAAAGAACGGAGGAGGTTTCGCCAAAGGTAAGGCCGATGGTTCCTTTGGCGGCAGGGGCCGCAAATGCTGTGAGGTTCATCATTGTCAAACACAGCACTGCCGCTACCAATGTGGAAATCACTTTGGTTGCTGCTCTTTTCATCCTGGAATACCTCTCTTCATCAGATTTTTATACACAATTCTGTGTATAAACCCATAATAAACCTCTCATGTAAAGAGGTAACCATGATGAAGTAAAGTTCTTGTACTATTGATAAATAGTGGCTTTTTCGACAGCAAATGACAAATACCCCCTGCCGGCAGATCCTGACAAGGGGGCTTTCGGAGATTTTTATTTGAAGATACGCTCCTTTGGCCGCGACTTCCACCTTAATTCTAAAGCGTGTCTCATCCTAACAAAGGTTCGACAAAGCCCTGCCGCCAATCACATGAGCGTGAACATGAAAAACAACCTGACCGCTGTCCGGACCATTATTGATCACAACGCGGTATCCCGACTCGGCCACCCCGGCCTCCTCGCTTACCTGTTTCGCGACCAGCGCCATATGCCCGAAAAGCCCGGCATTTTCCGGCGCCACCTCATTCATCGAAGGGATGTGTTCTTTCGGAATCACCAGAATATGCACCGGCGCCACAGGATTAATATCATGAAACGCCATAACTCTCTCGTCCTCGTAGCAAATCTTCGCCGGAATCTCCTTGCGCACAATCTTGCAAAAAAGACAATTATCCATACTTTTTTCTTCCTCCCAGGTTTTTTGCGTTAGGGACTTCCCCCTTATAACACAGTTCGCGGCTGTCCGCCGCCCGCCGTCTGCCGGTCAAACATAATGTTCTTGAAGAATGACTTCAACCAAATCCCCGCTTCGCCAGGAATCGAGACACGCCTGAGCCGGCACAGACACGGCAATATAATTGCGCGTATGGCCCCGTGCGCCTGACCCGTCCACATGTTCCAGCAGCACCTCCATCCTTTGTCCGAAAAACCGTTCCAGATACCCGGCGCGGCTTTTGCGCCCGGCCTCGATCAGGGCCTTAACCCGAGCGGCTTTAACTTTTGGCCCAACCTGCCCCGACATGGCGGCCGCCGGCGTCCCCGGCCGCGGCGAAAACCCAAAAGCGTGCACATCGGCAAAAGCGCACACCGCGATCATCTCCAGGGTCTCTTTGGCATCTTCGTTCGTTTCTCCCGGAAATCCTGCCATAATATCTGTTGTAACAGCCGCGTCCGGAAAACACCGGCGCACCGCTCTCAGCACCTCCAGATAATCCGCCCGGGAATACGGTCTCCCCATACCCGCCAGAATCCTGTCGGAACCGCTTTGCAGCGGAATATGGAAATGGGGGCAAACGATATCCCTATGGGCCGCCAAAACATCCAACAACCCGCCACCGGCGGCGGTGGCGCCACCAGCAGCCGCGGCACCCGCCCCCACAATCTCCACAGATTCCAGAGAACTCAGCCTCAGCCGCGCAAGCCCCGGAACATCCGCAACGCGTTCAATCAGCCCGGCCAAGGTTTGTCCCAAATCACGCCCATAACACCCCAGGTGGATGCCGGTCAGAACAATCTCCTTATAGCCGTTCCCAACAAGGCTCCGCACTTCCTCCAGCACCCGCGCCGGTTGCCGGCTCCGCGAAGGTCCGCGGAGGTTGGGAACAAGGCAATAGGAACACCCATGATCGCAGCCGTCCTGAACCTTAACCGTAGCGCGCACACGTTTTTCCCGGTTCAGCCGTGGCAATTCCTCGAAAATCTCGGGGTTGCCGGTTTCACCCGCAGCATCAGCCGCGTCTGTGACCGTCCCGCCTTCCACCATCATCTTATCGCCGGCAGCAGCTTTTACTTCATCCGCAACCGCTCCAGAAAGCCTGGCAGCTATGGCCATATCGGCCAGATACTTCTCCACATAAACAGGCAAAGAGCGTCGCTCCCGCGTCCCCACAACAACATGAGCGCCCAGTGCCCTGACCTCCTCAGCCGCCATCTGGCTGAAACAGCCCATCACCGCCACAACGCTTTCCGGATGATCCCGGACAATCCGGCGGATCAGCCGCCGGGACTTCCCCTCCGCCGCCGCCGTCACCGCGCAGGTGTTGATCACCCAAACCCGCGGCTGTGCCGGAGGTTCCACAATGTCGTACCCAGCCTCGCGGAAAAGCTCCGCCAGACCCTCTGTCTCCGTCTGGTTAACCTTACAGCCAAGGGAAAGCAAAGAAACCCTTAGCGCTTGCCAATTGTCTGTTGGCGATTGATAAATAGACACCTGTCACCTGTCACCTGTCCAATGTCGGATCGCTTCCAGAAACGCATGGGTCGTTATCCGCGCCAATTCCGGCCGGGCGCTCTCGCCCATATGGGCGATCCGGAAAACCTTCCCCGCCAGGAACCCGAAAGACCCGGCAATCATGACGCCGTAATCCTCCAGCATAATCCGCCGGACAGCCTCAACATCAACCCCCGCCGGTGCTTCCACAACCGTCACCGTATCACTGAAATCTTGGGTCAAAAACAGATTCAAACCCGCCTGCCGCACAGCCTCGCGCACAGCGGCGCCAACCTGGGCATGGCGCGCGAAAATATCCGCGTCCGCCAAAATGTTGTCCGCGGCGACGCTCAACCCTTGGATGTCGGCAGCCGGCATGGTATAAGGAAACCACATCTTTTCCTCATAATCCTCCCACAAAGCCAGATTAGCGTAATAGGACGCGATCGGCGCCTTTCTGGCTCTTATCGCCCGGAACGCCGCATCACTGATACTCATAAACGTTAACCCCGGCGGCGCGGAAAAAGCCTTCTGTGATGCTCCCAGCACAATATCCGCATGCCACGCATCCGTCTCAATCACATGCCCGGCCAGTGAAGAAACACAATCCGCCACCGTCAAAATCCCGTACTCATGCAGCAACGGGCACAAAGCCGCCATATCATTAAGCACCCCCGAAGGGGTATCACAATGCACGAAAGTCGCGAACTTGAACCCGCGCGCCCCGTTGCCGTTGCCGGCACCAACGCCAGTGCCGATCCCGGCGCCGATCCCCGCCAAATCCGCCTCCAGAAAACCCCGCAGTGCCTCCGCGTCCAGACCTCGCCGGCGGTCGCCGTGAAAAAACACGGCCTCGCCGCCATACATACGGACAAAATCCGCAAACCCCTCACCAAAAATCCCATTCTCCAGCACAAGCACGCGATCCCCCGGCTCACACAAAGAAGCACAAGCCGCCTCCAGACCCAGAATCCCTTCTCCGCTAAGAATCCGAACGTCGTTTCGGGTTCTTAGAATCCGCGCGATTTTATCGCAAGTCTTCCGGTAAAACCGGAAAAATTCCGGATCAAGATCCGGGTTTATCATTTCACAGGCCCGGGCCATACGCACATTTTCTCTAACCATTGTAGGACCGGGCGTCATCAGCAGTCCCGTTCCAGAAAAATATCCCATGCAAACCCCTTTTTCCCCGTGTTCGTGGCTCGTGATACGTGATTCGTGATACGTGATTATGAGCTACGAGCCACATGCGCAGCCTCATGACCTCTCTGTATCAAAATGGTTTCGTAAGCGCTCCGGGACACGCAACTGTGTTTATGATGGTATGCCGGGATGCGATACGGGTTTGCCGCCGCATCCTGCGAAACCTCAGCATCTTGTCGTTCCTGCGCCATCACATCCGGCCTTTCCGTTCCCGCGGCTTCTTGCCGTTCCGGCGGCGCCATCGCGGAACGCCGGTCATATCCCGGCTCGCGGGCTTCGTCAAACAACTCGGTATATGTCTCACCGTGCATCGCCGCGCCAGAATCGGTCTCTCCCCACTGAAACTCCAACCCGTTGCCCGGATTCCCTGCCCCGGTAATCATCGGCTCTGATTCTAAGGCCATGGTTCTGGAAATATCGGCTTGCGCCGGCTCAGCCACAAACAAAGCGTCATCCATCCCCAAAGCAGCGTCCATCTCAATCCCATCACCTTGGACTTTGATACTGCCGGCATCAAAAACATCCACCGGCGGATGCTCCAGGTCAAAAAACTTAACATCAGGATCTTCCAGAAGCCGGTGTATGCTTTCCGCTGCCGATTGGTCATCATTCACGGCCCATTGATCTTCATTCATCGCCCATTGCGGGTCCTCCGGCTCAAAATAAGTGATCTCCAAATCCACGTCCCCATACCCCGGCACAAACGGCACAATATTGGGCCCTTCATACTGAGGGTAAGGCACGGAACCTGTTAAAGTCATATCATGGTTATCTTTGGACGGGTACCCGGGAGCGAACGGCATAACCTCAGGGACATTATTCCGACCGTACTCCGAAGGGGTAGGCACGTCGTCAAAAGACAATGTTCGATCATAACTGTCCCTATCCAGACCTATAGAACCATTGATAGCCGGAGACAGTTCCTGCCCCAGCGCGTCACTCAACCCCCCGGCCGTAAACACCATATCGTTCGATCCAAAACCAGGCGAGACATACGGCGAATCATTCTGCCCGTCGCCCGACGGGGTATACGGCGTATCGTTAAACCCGGCGACACCCAACGAGGCATACGGCGTATCATTCTGACCGCCGCCCGGCGAGGTATACGGCGTGTCGTTAAACCCGGCGGCGCCCAACGAGGCATACGACGTATCATTCTGACCGCCGCCCGGCGGGGTATACGGCGTATCGTTAAACCCGGCGACACCCAACGAGGCATACGACGTATCATTCTGACCGCCGCCCGGCGGGGTATACGGCGTATCGTTAAACCCGGCGACACCCAACGAGGCATACGACGTATCATTCTGACCGCCGCCCGGCGGGGTATACGGCGTGTCGTTAAACCCGGCGGCGCCCAACGAGGCATACGACGTATCATTCTGACCGCCGCCCGGCGAGGTATACGGCGTGTCGTTAAACCCGGCGGCGCCCAACGAGGCATACGTATCATTCTGCCGTGAACCCGAAGCGACATATGGCAGAACACCCGGCGACGCGCTCAACCCAGCGTCTAGCCCCGCACCCAATCCGGCGTCCAACTCGGCGCCCAACCCCGAACTCGGCACGGGACCTAACGTCCTGCCTTGGCCACCAGACATGAGCGCAAGCTTATTCTTCCGGCCCTCATTGCGCTGGGCGCTGCGAGAAATCGACAACCCCTTCGCCATAGAAGCCACATACTCAGAAACATCACTCACCTCAAAACCTCGGCCCATAGCTGGAGCCATCGGCAAGCTCACAGTGAACACGGTCTTACCCTCTGCACTTTGGGCCATCATGCCGCCTCGATGCAGCAAAACAATCTCATGAGCAACAGATAACCCCAATCCCGTCTTTCCAGGCAAAAGAGGTTTCTCCTGAGCTCTATAAAAATTCTCAAGAAGAGCATCCAGCATTTCCTGGGAAACCGTCTCCCCATAGCAGGTAACGTCAACATTCGTTCTGCCGTCCCTGACAGAAGCCTCAACATAGATCACGCTTTTTGCGTTGCTGAACGCCAGCGCCTTTTTCAAAATCCCATAAAAAGCCCGCGCTATTTTTTCCGGATCACCAAAAACAGCGCTGCCCTCCCCGGCGTTCACAACCACATCCTTCCCCTGCTTAACAAGCAGCGGCCGGATAAGATCAATGATTTGGGCAAACATCTGGTTCAAATCAACAAGCTTTGATGATAGCTCTGTCTTTCCCATATTGTAGCGGGTCAGCTCAAAGAAATCATCAATCAGCTCGTCCAGTTCATAGGCTTTCTCTATGGCAGCAGCGGTGCATTCCGCCTTACGTTCATAAGGCATATAAGGCTCGTCGTTGACCATAGCCAAACAATCGGTCAAATTAGCCAAAGGAACTCTCACCTCTGCCGCCAGATTAACAACGAGACGGTTCTTGCGCTGATGGGCCGTCCGCACGGCTTGCTCACGGCTGGAAAGAGACTTTTGAAGCATCTCCAGCTTCTTCCCCACAGAGAACATCTCCTTCGGCAGACGCGGCCCCACGTCACTATGATCGCCGCCGCCAAACAACGCCTCTCCATCCAGCAGCGCGTCGACACCCAGCATCCTGTCAACACCGGCGCCAACACCCCTAAGATACCGCAGCACGCGCGAAGAAAACCCTAAGTACAAAAGAAAAACCAACAACAGCGTTAGGACAACAATAAACAACACCATACCCATCGACCCGGGCGCCAGAAGCGATCCCACTGAAGACTGGAACCCAGTCAGGTCAACACTCAGCGTATCCCGGAAAAACGCGGCAACCCCCGCCGACGTGCAGAGCATATACAGCGTCAAGCCGACACCCAGAACACAAACAGTAAAAATCAACATCTGCAAAATAATCTTGCGCTTAATGGCTCCGGCATCTTTTTTATCCATTTCACACACTCCCCATCCCTAAAACATAGTCCGCTCCCGGCGCGCGTAAACACCAAAAACCAAGCCCGCTCCAACGAGGTTCGCTCCCATAGAACTCCCCCCTGATGTCATAAAAGGCAACGGCATCCCCGTTACAGGCATCATGCCCGAAGCCATTCCGACATTGACAACAAACTGAAACGCCCACATAGAAACCAACCCGGCCACAATAAGCAATCCCAACAGGTCCCGCGATTTCATCGCCACAGAAACACACCGCAGCAAGAATCCACAAAACAAAATCAACAGAATCGAAGTACCCAGAAAACCAAACTCCTCACCCACCACAGAAAAAACAAAATCCGTATGATTATCAGGAACAAAATTATGCTGGCTTTGGGTCCCCATTTGGTAGCCCTTGCCCCAAAGCCCTCCCGACCCAATTGCCCAAAGAGACTGCATAACCTGGTACCCCTCGCCGGCCACATCAACCTCAGGATTCAAGAAAACAAGAATACGGCCAATCTGATAATCATGGAGCGGCAAAGGCACATGCGCCAAAGGTTTAAGCAAAACCGGCAAAGACTCCGGCGCGGCCAAGCTCAGATAAACAACCGCCGCACCCATAACCGCCACACCCACAAACACCGAAGCAAACTTGATCGGATGGGCACCCGCCGCAAACATCATCCCGGCAAAAATCGCCAAAAAAACCAGCGACGTTCCCAAATCCGGCTGCGCGAACACCAGGGCCATTGGCAAAAGGACAAAAAGAAACGGCACAACAAAATCCTTGTAACGGCTCAGCCCCTTAGGTCTTCTCGCAAGAAAACAAGCCAGAGACACAACAACAATGATCTTCGCAAACTCGGACGGCTGAAAAGCTATCCCCCCCCATACCTCCAGCCAACGCTGGGCGCCACGGGAGGAAACGCCCAGAAACAGAACCAGCAAGAGCATAACCACATTCAAAACATAAAGTGCCCCATAAGCATAACGCGTGTGTTTATAGTCAACGCAGGCGACTGTCAAAGCCAGGCCGAGACCCCCAACCATCCAAACCGCGTTCGTCTTGACATAATAATAGGGATCGCCGGGCACAAGCGAGTACGCCGCCGTACTCAAAACGAACAGACTCGCCGCCAAAATCAAGAGCAACAGGCCTAACAAAGGGACATCGACATAAGCAACCCATTTTCGCCAGACTTTTGACATGAAACACCCTCAGAACAAGATCTACCCTGATGGCGCGTCATTTATCACCATCATACCATAGACATTCCCGAAGGTACAAATTTTCAGTCATAATTCACCCCCTCCAGAAACTCTCGACCGATAATTCCCTTGACATTGCGCTGATCTTCCACAACATGCGATAGAAGATCCCGCACTTTTTTCGACTTCTTAACCCGTTTGATCAGAAAATCGCCCATGCTCTTATCCGCCGAACTCACTTTGATCGAACCAAGCCCAAACAATTTCTCCCGGAAAGACCGGCTAAGAGACACATCCAAAATGCGATAAAGACGCACCTCATCCTCCGTCGTGTTCCAAAAACCCTTGCGCAGGAAGAACTTCTCCTCCGTCAACGTGTATTTAGTGAAAGACCAAGGCAATCCGAAGATTGTCCGTTTTCGGTCTTTCCAAAGCGTTTGCGCCATAACCGCACCTCCTTCTGTCCTCGTTTTTCGCGCTCTCATATTCAATAATATCCGAGGATTCTCTACAATACAAGTGCTTCTTTGTAAATATGCCGAGGACGGCCCTCAGCGGCTCAAGGCGGCTCAAGGCAGAAAGGGAGAGGAGGGCCGGTTTAGTCGACCCTCCTCTTCCCTTTCCCTCCCGCCTTGAGAATATGGATTAATCAACCATAACCCCAATCCTTTATATCCCAACTACCTGTTCTGCTATCCCTGGTGAGAAGCCATTTCCAGCCGGAATAATCTGAGTTTGGGTTGAAACTGCCGTCTCCGCCTTTTGCGTTAACATGAAAATTTGAAAGGATAACAATTCCATTCACATTATCCACTCCATACATGGCGCCTGAAATCTCCTCATCATACCACAGCTTCTGCAAATCACATCCCTCAAAATCCTTGAACTTGTTAAGAACACATTCCTGAGCGGCTTGTATTTCAGCCGCGTCGAATTTTATTGAATCACCGCCAACGACCCGCGCGTTTTTTGTTGTCCCCGCGTTAACGCCACATGACGTCAATAATAATCCCAACACAAACGCAACACCTATTGTCAATACTGCTTTTTTCACAGACAAGACCCTCCTATAAATATCCTGTACAACAACAAATGACACAGCGCTAAAGTCAGGTTCCGAAGACGGCAGGTTGCACCGAGCTGCGAACAATATCACACGTAGAAGAGGGCCTGCCTGTTTTCGTGCTTACTTTTCGTGCTTAATTTTGCCGATCAAGCCGAATCATACAGTACAATGCCTTGTCTGTCAAGGAGAACAGAATACATCAGATGTTACAGATCGTTACAGATCAGACCCCAGCCGGAGGGGCCGGAGGGGGCGGTGGGGCACAGGGCGGAGCCGTTCTTCGTGGCGGCGCGGGGTCTAAGGCCTTTACACGAAAAGCGCAAATAAGGCAGCCTGCGCTTTTTTCCGCTCCAAGGCCTAAGACCCGCTGCCGCCACTCCCGAAAAGGCTCCGCCCTGTGCCCCACCGCCCCCTCCAGCCCCTCCGGCTGGGGTCTGATCTGTAACTGGTGATGCGGTGACCAGTTATTATGCGAAGGGTGCATATTTTCAAAGTGCATATTTACAAAAAGTAGCCAAGCAGGATTAGGAGAAGAGGTTAGAGGTTGGGAGAAGGGGCTAGGAGAAGAGATCAGGGGTTAGGGGCTAGGGGTTAGGGATGGTGACTATCAGCGGTGCTGATAGTTGGGAATTATTGCTGAGAAAGTGTGATTTGATTAGGGCCTGTTGATCAATGCTTTTCATGTTCCAACGGACATTGGGGGAAAGACTTCGCCTTCACTACAACTTTTGCCTTCATCTTCAAACTCCCGACTATCAGCACCGCTGATAGTTACCCTCCCTAACCCCTAACCCCTAACCCCTTCTCCTAACCCCTGATCCCATCTGCTCAGTCACGGGTGCATATTTTGAAAGCGCGCGTCATGATCACTCCCGATCCCTCAAGCGACTATAAGATTCTTACCACATGTTGTTAACATGAATAAAGAGACTGTTCATACAATCTCAAGAGTGGAACGGTCTTTTATTTGCTCCAAAAAATCTGCTATTCGGGGGTATTCATGGGGCATATGTATACAGTTCAATGAGGCACGAGGTAGGGTTTGGTGAGCGGGAGACTCCAAGCGCCTCTCTGCCTGACGTATCCTCAAAAGGCGAAAAGAGTTCGCGGGCTTTTGGAGTCTCCCGCTCACCAAACCCTACCTCGGGACTGTTACGAGCCCACATAATATCCATCTCCATTCACCATTAGGTTGCGGGAGAACCCC